>CAYHAB010000222.1:0-3435 GCA_964354505.1 uncultured Thermodesulfobacteriota bacterium | reverse complement strand
GTGTCTTGCATGTTTCTGAATCGATTGAGGGTTTATTCCTTCGTTGAATAGGTGTGTGATGCAGGATGCCCTGAAAAGGTGTGGATATACTCGTGTGCTGATTCCTGCTTCGACAGCACCTTCTTTGACATGGTTTCTGACGAAATGCTCCCCGATTCTTTTTCCACGTTTGCTTATGAATAACGCTTGGTCCTTGGTATCTTTTGGTTGTCTTTCATAGAGAATGTAGTCTTTGATTGCATCAGCGGCTCTGGTCGTTATGTTTATTATGTTGTCTCCTGTTTTTGACTTCCAGATGTAGAGTTCTTGTGTTTCGTATTTTACGTCATCGAGATTGAGATTACACACTTCGCTTCTTCGTAATCCACCATCATTGAGTAATAGATGAAGTGCGTAGTCCAATTTGCTCTTTTTTGTTGCAGCCTCGAATATCCGTTTCATCTCGTTAGGTGGGATAGGGTGTTTGATGGTTTTCTTTTGCCATGGAACATTCAGGTGCAGGTCTTCTCGTTTTAGTATCTCTTTGCAAAAGAGATTTATCGACGCGTGTCGCAACCGAATGGTGTTTGGTTTTAGACCTTTGTCTTTGAGTTCGATGCTGATGTCATCCAAGTGTCGTTGGGTCAAGTTGTCTAAATCTATGTCTTTAAGGGTATTTGTGACTCCTTCAACGTAACAATGCACAGTGTTTTTACTATAGTCCCTTTTGTTGTTCTGCTTTAAATATCGCCAGAAATCTTTAATGGCTTGGTCGAAATTCATGCAATTTCGACCCCCAAGTCTTTCGTTTCTGGCGTATGCTCAACATTTTTTTCACCTTTTTTTGATATAGTTCCTCCTGCCCTTTCGGACAAGGAAGTGAATATATCATTGTTTATAGATTTTATTGCCCGTTGGATGCATTCTCTGTCTATCCTTGTCTTCTCCGGTAAGCCTTGTTTTATCCGGTTCGTGTTTAATGAGTTGAATTCGATAATGCTTTGATGAATTATACTATCTGTTCGATTTTCTATATCGTTAAACAACTCCAGGATTGCTCCTTTTTCTACTTCTCTATTAGTGAGTTTGCGAATGTATTTCCAGACTTGATGCCAATGTAACATAGGCTATGATTTGCCTCCATCCCTTGACAAAACGATTTTTTCCTCAGTGCTTTCTTTAGCACCATAAAACCTATGGTGATGCTCAATAGTCAGTTCCTCATTCAAAAAACAATAAAATACAATTGAAGGTGATGCTTCTTCGACAACCGGATATCTTCCCTGTTGATTCATTCGTTTTCACTTCATTCGTTTTAATGATGTTTTTTATCTATGAGGTAATAATATGATTGTTAACCTTTTATACAATCTGACCACAACGTATACATTTCTCAAAAAACGATGTTAATGGTTTAACAAAAGAACCATTGATATCAGTTGGATACACTTTTAATTCAACTGTATAAACTTACAATGTGGAAAGGTGCGACTGATTGACTCTCTCAATTCATTGTCCATGTTTTCAATAGTAAGTATCAACTGAATGTTTAAATCACGTAGATAATGGAGAAAATCATTGTAATGTTTTTTATCTAACATTTCTCCTCCACCGTCCAAGGTGACACACAGAACGTCATTAGAGTCAAAAACATCCAAATGATACTGTCTGCCATCGCACGCTGTTAAATTGATTTCTCCACTGTCCTGTTCGTCTTTAAGCAATCTTTGAGTACCTGATATACCTGCGATAGATTGTACTATCGTTGTCTTCCCGCTTCCGATATTTCCATGGAGTATATTCACCTTAGCAAATTCTATATGTGTATCAGTAAATTTTCCGATATTTTTCAGGTTCAATGACTGGATTTCAAAGTGTACAGACACACATCGACCCTCTTTCTCTAAATCCTTCAGGTATCCGTTAAAATCCAAGCAAATTTTTTCTCCTAATGATAATCCCATATTTACAACCTCCAATGGCAATTCTTCATTTAAGAAGTTCCCATTTATCTTTATATTTTTCATCTCGTTGAAAGGAATACCAATGACCACTTTTTGAATGATTGACATCAACATTTTGTGAAACGATACTACTTTCAACAATATAGAAATCAGGTTTTTGATTTGACTTGAAATTTACAAAAATATAAAAAAAATTAGGAGAAATTAAATTTTCAGCATCTTTATTCAAAAGCCAAAAAGAATGCGTTCCACCAGGACTATTCGCTTTTACCTGGATGTTAAATGTTTTTTTCAAATCAGATGTAGATGCCATGATATCAATGCCTGGTGCATTTCTCGTTGTTGTAGTAACTATGTATCCTCTTGCTGAAAGTTCTGCTGCTACAGAATATACTCCAGTCATACCGGTAATAAATCCTTTTGTATTAGGAGTAATCATAATGACTACGATTGATTGTTCAATTAATAGTATTTCGGTCGATTTGAAGAAAATAGCCAATAGTCAATCGACATCTGATTGGTATGAGGATAAGCGGTGTTTATCTTTGTAACAAGATGATGGTTTCTGAAAGTGGTATTAGTTCCTTTCAATATGCGCTTTAACGCTCGCTCTTCATCTCTGGATGAATAACGCCAATAGAGAAAAAAATCGTTATATCTCTTAATAATTGTTGCACTTATCATAGTCTAAAAAGATGTTGGGCTGAGACAACATCGCCCTCTATTGATGTTGTCCCCTCCCGTAATTTTTTAATGAGCAATAATGTGGACTTTTGCTTCCTTTGCTGCACATTTGAACAGACTTTGGGTGTCCTTGCTCTCGTCTTTTCTAAGGCAAACCTTTGATATTTCACTAAGTTGTTGTACCTTTTTTTGTTGTGATGTCAGTTTTTTCTTCTTCGGTCGATACACGAAGAAAGCAAATTTATCGCTCGGTATTTTTTCCATTTTTTATTCCTCCATTATGTTATTCGCAAGAGCCGGTGCCACAAACTGGAATTTGGAGGAACTTGTGACGTCGGCATCCTGCGTTGGTTATGGGCTGGGTTGTGCTGTGTGTGCTAATCTACCTAAAAGACTGTACATATCATCCGTATTATAACAAAAAGTATCTGTTTCTGGTCCTTCAGACAAACAGGTGTACGCACCTTTTGGCAACCCATCGCTCATTTTTACTTTCTTTGCCATAATTTACCTCCATTTTTCATATACACGAGGAGGTATTAATATCTACCCATTTTTGAGTTAATAATAATTATGGGAGAAATGTTCGTTAAATTTACTATATATACCCACTTTTGAGTTAAATATATTTATGGTGAAAACGATTACTGGTGTCATTTTATTGAAGTGGTGGTTAACCACGGTGATGTCATGCCAAAAAAAGCATCAAAGACACAAAAATTGAGATACAGAGTGATGAGACTACTGTTCAATTCTGAAGGTCGGGGCTTTGATGAAATAATGAGAGAAGGAGAACTATCAAAACTCG
>CAYHAB010000221.1:0-9635 GCA_964354505.1 uncultured Thermodesulfobacteriota bacterium | reverse complement strand
TTGACCTCCTCCCGAGGTGGCACTTTGATGAGGTCCTCGGGCAGAGAGATGGAGCGCCGCTCAAGCCGGACCCGTCGGCAGCACTGGAGATCGCTCACACCCTCGACATCCCGCCGGCAGACTTCCTCTACCTTGGGGACGGCGACGGCGACATGCAGACAGCCGTTGGGGCGGGGATGTTTCCGGTGGGGGCCACCTGGGGGTATCGCACGACCGAAGAGCTGCTGGCAAGCGGCGCACGAGTGCTGATCGAGAGGCCGTTAGAGGTTCTGGGGCTCCTTGATTGATATCGGTTCACTATGGGAGAAGTCAGCGGGGTGTAACGTCTATCTCGACGGGCCTGTACTATCATAACCCGTTACGCTCCTGATGGCGTGTTCCGGGATTGAGAGAAAGGAGGATGGATTAATGGTTGCCAATTCGTCGTTTGTCAAGCCTCTCCGTGCGGAGATCGTCAATGTCAAGGGCACATGCAATGCCAACCATCGCACAGGGGATAGCTTTTTCATCAGTTATTATGACAGCGGGGGGTTGTGCGGCTTCTTCTATCACGACCTGTTCCCGAGCCTCAGCGTCATGCAATTCGGCGGAAAGTATCCCTGGTCATCTGCTGACGAGCTCATATGGGAGTGCCCGGATCGAGCCAATGCCGTCACCATAAAGCTCGCCAGGGAATAGGGCCGCGGCAGTTTTGTAAAAGAAAAGGTCCGTGGATGCTTTGGGTTGTACTGCTGGTGGTTGTGCTGCTCGGCGCCGTTATCCCCGGGAGATGGTATCTCCGTGGTTTGTGCAGAAGGCGCCTCATGGCCAAACCTTTCCCTCCAGCGTGGAAGAGGATCCTCATGCGGAATGTTCCCCTGTATACTCACCTTCCTGCCTCACTGAGGCATCAACTCCATGGCCACATTCAGGTTTTATTATCAGAAAAAAACTTTGAAGGATGCGGTGGCTTGAAAATGACTGCTGAAATAAAGGTTACTATAGCAGCCCACGCCAGCATTCTCCTCTTAAATCGAAGGCCCAGGTATTATCCAGGGCTTGATTCCATCCTTGTCTATCCCGGCGCGTTCTTGTCTGAAGATATTCACTATCTGGGCAATCAAGCTTACCTTGAAGGGAGGGCAGCTCACCTCGGCGAATCATGGCAAAGAGGTGCCCTCGTCCTCGCGTGGGACAACGTGAAGCGCGGGGCCAAGGATGTGGGAGATGGCGAGAATGTTGTGTTGCATGAGTTTGCCCATCAATTAGATCAAGAGGATGGCGCAGCAGACGGCGCGCCAATTCTTGGGCGTCGCTCACTGTATACAACGTGGGCTTCGACATTACGCAAAGAATATCAGCGGTTGCAGAGGAAAGTGAAACGCGGATTAGAGACCCTTATGGACGAATACGGGGCAACGGATCCTGCAGAGTTTTTTGCGGTTGCGACCGAAACATTTTTCGAGAAACCTCGGGAGATGAAGATAAGGCATAAAGAGTTGTACGAGGTGCTGAAGAGTTACTATAAGCTCGATCCCTTGGAATGGGTGCAGGACAACGGCACGAAGAGATAGGCATTGTGATCTCTTATCGCCTGAGGCAAGGAAAGGGGGTGGCATGAGAAAGATCTCGAGAAGACGATTTATGCGGCAGGCGATGGCCACGGGCGCTGTCCTAACGGCATTCCCGATGGTTTTCGTCCGGAAGAGCCCGGCGGCCTGGGCGCGAAAGACAATTGTTCATCCCAGTATCGATAATCTCCGGGTGGTCGGCATTACCGATGGCAGGATGACGAAGACCCACGAGACGGGTTCTTCCTGGGCCCGTCAGCATGATCTCGTCAATGCGGAAGCGGTGTGGGAAAATATCGACAGGCTCGCCTGCGCCCTGGCCAAGACCCGCAACTCCGCTGAGGCGTGGAGGATGATCTTTATCAAACCTCCGCGCACATCATGGGCGGAAACGGTAGTGGCGATCAAGACCAACAATATTGCGCAGCAGCACACCCGCAGTGCAGTCATGGCCAAAATCGTCCATACCCTGGTCAATACCCTCGGGGTGAAGCCGTCTAACATCCACATCTACGATGCGTGTCACGGATTCGAGATGGGTAAATACACGCCGTTTGCCGGTCTGCCCGATGGATGTCGTATTGATGACACGTGGGGCGGCAGCACGACGCTCACTGCTGTGCCGGCGCCGTGGAAAGGTTCGGGGGGGAGGGCGCCCTGTTTGAGACACCTGGTTGATGGATCGGTGGATATCCTCATCAATATCGCTCTGTGCAAGGGACACAGCGCGCAGTTCGGCGGTTTCACCATGACCATGAAGAATCATTTCGGCACCTTCTCGCCGAGACCGGGACATGAGTCCGGAGGACAGGATTATCTCATGGCAATCAACCAGACACCTGAGATCTTGGGCCCGATGGATACGCGGACGGGCAAGGTCCTCTACCCGCGCCAACAACTCTGTCTTATCGACGCGCTCTGGACCAGCAGGGGCGGTCCCGGCGGCAACCCCACCCACCAACCCAACTTTCTCGCCATGGGCGTGCTTGGACCTCTCGTTGACTATCAGGTGGCCACCGCGTTTCGCGGCAAAAAGATGGGTTGGGAGCCGAATATGGAGGTGACGCGCCGCATGCTGACGGAATTCGGTTATACCGGGGCAGACCTTCCGGATGGTGGTAGCCTTATAGAGGTCTGATCTTTTCGGCTGAGCGATAAAAGGTCATGATAGGATGACAGATTTAAGCGTTAGGGCAAGAAGATACTCTTTTTGCCATCTGCGTGTACACCGTCTGTGATGAAGACAAGAGCGATCTGCACGCCGAAGTTTCTTGAACAACTATGCGCTGTCGTGTTATTGTCGGCTTAACGTGAGATGTCACCATGACCGGCAGATTTGGAAAATATGGGGATGCCAAGCGCAGATTAAAGATGCGAAAAACCAGGCGTCAGGAACAGGCTGATCTCCAAAGAGCAGGCAGGAAGAGACCTTCCAGGGACCCGAGGCCGGCGAAGCGCCGAGATGTCTAAGGCATCTCTTGTATAACATGTTTTTTCGGAGGTTGAGCAGTGCGTTTTCCGGGCGCATGAAGGGGAGGGCATCGCTCAAAACCACGGGGCGGAAGTTACATGGGAACTATAAGAATCCGTTACTACTTCACATTGCCGGAGGGGGTGCGAGAGGCCTTTGATTTGCAATTAGATGCGCAAAAGCTCGAATTAATGGGTGATATCCCGGATGTCTTGCCTTCATGGACGAAGCTCGATCTTCATCAGTGTCCCAATTGCCCCCTTACACTTGATACGCATCCCCACTGTCCGCTCGCCGTTCACCTCGTCAACATTGTGGAAAGATTTGAGGGTCTCATCTCATATAACGAGATCCAGGTGGATGTTATGACGGCAGAACGGTTTATCACACAAGAGACAACGGTTCAACGGGGAATAAGTTCCTTGATGGGGCTGATTATGGCAACGAGCGGCTGTCCCCATATGGCCTTCTTTAAACCCATGGCGCGATTTCATCTGCCATTTGCCAGCGCAGAGGAGACCGTCTATCGGGCCACCTCCATGTATCTGCTGGCGCAATATTTCTTAAAAAAGCAAGGGGAGCGTGTCGATCTCGATCTAGCAGGACTCAGAGAGATCTATCACAACATAGAGATCGTCAATGTTGCCGTTGCAAAGCGTCTGCGAGCTGCAACAGAGGCAGACTCCGCAGTCAATGCCATCATCTTGCTGGACATCTATACAAAGGCCCTGCCGGTGGTCATCGAGGAATCCCTTGAAGAGATCCGCTACCTATTTGCCCCGTATTTTAGGGGGATCCCCCAAGGGCCGGGCTAAGAACCATAAAGAGGTTCGGTTGATAGTTATGGCGGGATTGACGTCATTGACTGGCGCGAGGACATCCATTGTCCCGATAAAAATATGCCCATTTATCAAGGCAGCTGTTGCGATATTGTTTTCCCTGGGAAGTGTGTTATAAAGGGGGAGGTTAAACCATTGGAGGGGAAAGGAAGAATTCACATGGCGGTTTTTTTATGTTTGGAAAGTACTCAGACGAGGGGATAAAGGGAGTGAGTGCCAAACGGACGGACAAGGCCGCAACTCTCATAAAGAAGTTTGGCGGCGCAGTGAACTCTATGTATGCATTGCTTGGGAAATATGACCTGGTCCTCATTGTGGATTTCCCCGGCATCCAGGAGGCCATGAAGACCGCGGTTGCCTTGAAAGAATTAACGGGTATCGCATTCGCCACCGCACCTGCCGTGACGGTGGAAGAGTTTGATCCGTTGATGGCTGAGGTGTAGGGGGGGCTATGTGGATTGCATTACTTCTCGCCACAGGGGCAGGGCTTGCGACCACCATAGGGAGCCTGCTCGGCCTCGTAGTGAAGAGGGCAAGTCCCCGGTTCATCGGCTTCACCCTCGGCTTCTCAGCCGGGGTCATGGTCCTCGTCTCCTTCGTCGAACTCCTGCCCGGGGCTATGAAGACCGCGGGCGTCGGCTTTCTGGGGGCCCATATGGCGTTTTTTTTGGGGATGGGGAGTTATTTCCTCATCGACCTCCTCATACCCCACGACTACATCGCCCAACACGACCACCGCAAAGGCACGTTCGACCTGGCCGGCGGCCGCTTCCCTCCGGCATTGAGCAGGACCGGACTCCTCGTGGCCCTGGGGATAGCAATCCACAACTTTCCGGAGGGTATAGCCACCTTTGTGGGGGGGGTGAAGGATTTCAACCTCGGATTGGCCATCGCAGTAGCCATCGCTACGCACAATATCCCGGAAGGGCTGGCCATCGCGGTGCCCGTTTATGCCGCCACCGGCAGCAGGAAGAAGGCGTTTCTCTGGTCGTTCCTCTCCGGGGTCAGCGAACCTGTCGGCGCCGCCCTGGCGGCAGCGGTCCTCATGCCCATCATTTCAGAGAGGGTACTGGGGTTTGTCCTTGCTGCTACCGGGGGGATCATGGTGTCTATCTCGGTTGACGAACTCATCCCCGTCGCCAAGGCCTTCGACCCCGAACATTCGCCTATCCTGGGTTTCATCGCCGGTATGATGGTGATGGCCTTCAGCCTGTGGATGCTGCGATAAGGTAATTTCAAATAATTGCTCAAGGCGGCATCGCCACAAATTAATAATGGAAATATTGCATACTCCCCTCTCCCAAGGGGAAAAGCGAGGATAAGGGTTTTTCTACCTATGTGGAGATCTTTGGGAGCACCCTGGACAAGCGTGCACGCAAAGACTATGTTATTTCTATAATTCGATTAAGGAGGAAAAGACTATGCCTAAGACAGAAGAGTCCTTGAAAGAGGCCTTTGCCGGAGAGTCCCAGGCCAACCGTAAGTATCTCGCCTATGCCGCCAAGGCCGATCAAGAGGGTTACCCCCAGGTGGCCCGTCTCTTTCGGGCGGCCGCAGAGGCGGAGACTGTCCACGCCCACAATCACCTGAGGGCCCTCAAGGCCATCGGCGGTACCAAAGAGAACCTGGCGGATGCCGTCAATGGTGAGACCCACGAGTTTAAACATATGTATCCGGAGATGATTGCGGCGGCTCAGGCCGAGGGGAAAAAGGACGCCGAACGGAGCTTTTCCTATGCCAATGACGTTGAGCAGATACACGCCAAGCTTTATCAAAAGCTCCTCGACAGTCTGGGAAGCGCTCAAGAGAACTATCCCTATTATGTCTGTCCGGTATGTGGGTACACGGCGGAGAAAGAGCCTCCGGATACCTGTCCAGTCTGCGGGACGAAGGGAGAGAAGTTCAGAAAAATAGATTGATGCCGCGCCGGTTTTTTATCGGATGTACCCCCCTGGAGGGGAGCCATGGCGAGGGGTTCATTATCTCAGGGATAGAGAAGGGCGCGTCACCTACCTTGTGATTCGGCAGGGCGCGGACACTAGATACATTACTACAGCTGAAACGGAAAGATGCCACTAGCATTTGATACGCTCAACAGGGGGACCGTCGCCTTTGGCTTCTTTAACATTGATGTCGATATGGTCCTGCTGGATCACTATTTTTTCTTTGCCGACACGTTCTGTGCCCTGGTAAGCGGCCTCGCCAAGGCGCAGATTGTTGATGGGTATCAGGACCAGTTCAATGCCTATGTCATTGAGGAGGACGAAGCCATCGGTGATTTGATGGGGGCGATCCACGGCACCTATTATCAGGGGTTCATCGGCGACGTCTACCGCCTGTTCCCTTTTCCTGTATTGCCTGAGGAATTTAAGCAGAAGCCCGATGGCTATATCAATCGTCCTGTTGTGGAGGCCATAGTGAGAGGTTATGCCACCGTACAGAGGCTCCCTTTTCTCTATGAGCCCCAAGCCAGTCGTATCACCATAGGAGACTATCAATTCAGCGAAGATGGTTTTGCCCAGCTCATCAGATACGTCTGGCACGGCGGCGCTCCTCGGTGGAGGGCAGGCGAGAGGCCGTCATACGTTACCGACATGATAAAGCAGATCTCACAGTCATGGCTTTCATTTTTAAAAGTCTCGTGAAGATTTTTGCAGCCACGAAGCTCTGCCCCCCCATTTAGTGTGAGCACAAGTTTATCATTGCTAGGATGGGGGCGGAGGTATGGCGCATTGAATGCTAAGGCTTGGCATCATGGCGGAAGGAGAAGAGGATGAGAAGATCGGTGATATGGCTTTTAGGCGTTTTTGTCATCGCGTCTCTGGCAATTCCAGGGTGGGGTAGGCCTCTGAAACAGGGGGAGATTAGGCTGCCCCCGCCCGCCTATGACGGAAAGATCTCCGTGGAGCGGGCCATCAAAGAGCGCAGGACCACCCGCGACTTCCGGCCCGATCCCCTGAATGCGGCCAAACTGTCGCAGCTACTGTGGGCGGCCCAAGGGATAACGGATGAACACAGGGGTTTTCGCGCAGCCCCCTCGGGGGGAGCACTTTATCCCCTGGATGTCTTCGTTGTTGTGGGAGAGGGAGGGGTTGAAGGGTTGATCAGTGGAGTATACTGCTACCACCCGCTCAGCCATACCATTGAACTTGTGAGGGAAGGGGATCGCCGGCAAGACGTGGCCCATGCAGCCCTTGGGCAGACGTGGATTGTCAAGGCGCCGATTGTCTTCGTCATCACGGCAGAATACGAACGGATTACCCAAAAGTACGGGGATCGCGGGGTCCGCTATGCCGCCATCGAGGTGGGTCACGTAGGGGAGAACATCTTCCTCCAGGCAGGTGCCTTGGGGTTGGGGGCAGGGGTCGTGGGGGCCTTTCGTGATGAATCGGTGGCCGAGGCCATCGGAGCGCCCAGGGAGTACAAACCCCTCATCATCATGCCCGTGGGTTACCGGAGATAGTGGTGGCCCAGGGGGACTTGTTTTGAAGCCGAACACGAAATATTCCGTGACATGATCATCGACGTTCACACGCACATCTACCCCAATCATGTGGTAGTGCGGACTGTGGATGCGGTAAAGGCGCGGGCCGGCGTCCAGGCGTACACAGACGGTACTGTCGATGGGCTGTTGCGCTCAATGCATGAGGCGGGCATCGATATCGCTGTTGTATCCAACATCGCGACGAAACCCGAGCAGGTAGACTCTATCCACCAGTGGCTCCTGGCTATTGGGCACCCCAGTATTTTTTTGCTGGCCACCGTGCACCCCGATTTGCCGATTGCCCCGGATCTTGTCGGATCGTTGAAGGCGCAGGGGTTCAAAGGCTTCAAGGTACATCCTGACTACCAGGACTTCTTCGTTGACGAGAGGCGTATCTTTCCCTTCTATGAATCAGCCGCGGCGGAAGGTATGCCGATCCTCTTTCACGTGGGGGTAGATCCCGGCCTGCCGCACACGGTGCATGCTACGCCGCAACGGTTGGCACGGGTGCACAGAGAGTTCCCCCAGCTCTGTATTATTGCCGCCCACATGGGTGGCCAGGATATGTACGAAGAGGCAGAGGAGTACCTGCTGGGGAAAGATATTTATATGGATACCTCCTTTGTGTTAAGAAAGATGCCGATGCCACTTCTGAAGCGCTTCTTCACAAGGCACTCCGTCGAGCGCTTCCTCTTCGGGACCGACAGCCCGTGGATGGATCAACGGGAGGAATTGCAGTTTTTCTTCTCCCTCCCCTTTTTCACAGACGATGCGAAGGAGAAGATCACCGGTACAAACACGGCCCGCTTGCTGGGGCTTGGAGAATAGGGTCAGATTTTGAAAGTGACCTATTGATACAGTGCATTCTTTAGCCAGGAGGGTTTTATGATTACCTTTGATGATTTCATGAAGCTTGATATCCGGATCGGCACGGTAAGGGCGGCAGAAAAGGTACAGGGCGCCGACACATTGATCAGGTTGGAGATCGATCTTGGAGGGGAGCAACGGCAAGTGGTGGCGGGTATGGCATCCACCTACGCGCCGGAGGAGTTCATCGGGAAGCAGGTGCCGATACTGGTCAACCTGGAGCCGCGCAAGCTTAAGGGCATAGAGAGCCAGGGGATGATACTGGCGGTGGATGTCAATGGTAAGCCCTTCTTGCTCCAGCCTGACAGGGAGGTGCCCCCGGGGAGTGCGGTGCGGTAGACGGGTTAGGTCCCTTCCAGGCGGCGGCATCTCGGTTGCCGTTCATGTGGGGTAGAATCTTGCTCAACTACCGGGGGGGGGTAAGGTGATTGGCTCAATCTTATATGTTGTGCTGAATAATTCGAATGGGATTCCCTATCTTTAATCCATGTGGTATTATTTTGAGGAAAACCGCGCTTAGGAGGTTGTAGAATGGAAACGAAGTTAAAAATGATCTATTGGCAAGGCGAGAAATTCTGGGTAGGAAAGCTCCTTGAACACCCCGAAATAATGACGCAAGGCGAAACACTGGAAGAGCTTGAAGAAAACATGAAAGACGCCTACCGGCTGATGACTATGGAGGATGTCCCCGATCAGCATGAGATTAAAGAACTTGCCCTGAACGTATGAAGAGAAAGGAGCTGATAAAGAAAATCTCAGCTGCCGGGTGCGTGCTTGTAAGGCACGGCGCGCGTCACGATCTTTATAGTAATCCAAAAACCGGTAAGAAACAGCCTATCCCAAGACATGCCGAGATTGACGAGACCCTTGCAAAGCACATAATAAAGGAATTGGCATAACAATCCCCTCCAGCCGGCCGCTTGCAACGGCGGCTGACCTTTTTCGTTAAAAAGAATTCTCTATGAGACCTCGTGAGCTGCCCTGCCACAGCGAATTATTCATCAGACGGTTTCTTCGCTTCAATCGTGGCTGAACAGATGTAGTCCTCGAGGTTGCGACCCGGAGCCCATTCCCGGATAAACTCCCGGCTTTCGCCCTTCGGAGCGATGCGAATCCCGGTAAACCCTGCCTCCGCGAGCATCCTCTCCACGTCGGTGATGCGGGCTGCTCCAGCCGCACAGGCCGAATACAGCGTGAGGTCATTCCGGATATCAGCCGGCAACTCAGCAGTGGCTACCACATCGGAGACTGCAAGCCTCCCGCCGGGCTTTAGTACCCTGAATGCTTCTTGAAACACGCCTGGCTTGTCAACGGAGAGGTTAATGACGCAATTCGAGATGATCACGTCCACACTTTTATCCGCTACCGGCAGGTGCTCGATCTCGCCAATGCGGAACTCGACGTTGTTGCAGGAAACCTTCCTG
>CAYHAB010000220.1:0-2506 GCA_964354505.1 uncultured Thermodesulfobacteriota bacterium | reverse complement strand
TATTCACCTGTACTTTCTTTTGAGGACGTCGATGCACAGGCCATAAAGATGGTCGTGGTGGCGGTGATCAGCATAAGAAGCACTAAACAGTGGATAACGATATTTCTCGTTTTCATAGCGGTTACTCCTCTCTGTACGTTTGTGGTGAAATGATTCATTACGAGACCTTTGCTCCTGAAGCTATGGTAAGGTTCTGCAAAATCTTTCTGGACCTGCTGACCACCTCCTTTCCCAATACCTCACCTTCTCCGGCAAGGGTCCAAATCGCTAGAATATTTTTCGTCCCTGAATGACTCGGATCAGTACCACGACGATGGCAATGACCAGGAGGATATGAATGACCCCGCCCATCGTGTAGCCGCTCACCAATCCCAGAAGCCACAAAATTAAGAGAATCGCCAATATGGTCCAAAGCATGTTTGACCCCTTTCTGACGACAGAATTCATCCCTCCATTGCAATCTACTTTGGGGGACCCGTAAAACACCATTTTATTAAAAATGGCCGAAAATGTATATAAGGTAATACCTGTATTTTGTGGGTGTATCCTTTGGGTAAATACTTCATCCTGAATGACACACTATTTTTCTCAATAAACAGAACCTCCCCTTTTCCTTTCCTATTTATTTTTTCTTGACAGCCTTTTTCATAGGTGACCCGATCCCGCTCCTAAAAGACCTTAGTTCTCCATGTTACTACTTACCATCAGATTTGGGGGATTCATTTTCCCTGGACTCGGGTTCTTTTGTGATTAGTTCTATATTGGACCACTCATAGCCGCAATCCTTGCACCAGAAGTGCCGGTACAGGTGGTTGTCTTCTGTGCGCTCATGGACAATGACCCTGATTGACTGGCACCGGACACAGCTGAAATCGGGCGGTTTGACACGCGGCCTCATTATCCACGCGAAGAAGGACCAGATGTGCCTGTCCCACTCGTAGTAAAAAAATGCAAAGGCGATGAAGACCGCGCTAAAGAGCACGATCTCAAGAAATAAAAACGGCCGCCAGCCAGTATTATATAAGGATAAGACCTCGTAGAGAACGAGGAAGGCGACCACGGCAACCACACAAATTCTTATGATGGTTTTGCGCGTCATCGCTCAAACTCAAGGGGATACCAAGGTTCTCCTCACCCTCTGAATCGTCCCCTCTACCATACCGCAAGGTCTCTGACTTTTTGGACGAACGCCATATAGTTCGGGAGCGCAATGGCAACCAAGATGCCGATGATGAGCAGCACCACTAAAAGCTCGATGAGGGTAAAACCATGAGAATTGTCCGATAGCTTCATCCCCTGCTCCTTGTAACAGAGATCCCTTCCCCCTGCTCGACCCGGAGGCAAAAAATAGATTTGACCCCTCCTCACTCCTTTTTAATTGACAAATGATGATGTGACCCCAGATCGGCCCCCACCTAACGGCCATACCGTGGAGAAATCGCGCGCTATTTTACCCTTTTCCGAGAACTGGTGTATGCTGCCTGTTGTTCGCGCACCTCGATCTGATCGGCAGCGATGCGCACTACTTTGCCGTTGCGCCAGACGGCAATCGGGACTCCATTGCGGCGATGCTCGGCAATAGCTTCAGCAACAGCCTTTTTAAGGGCTTCTTCCGCGAGATATGCCAGAGGTTTTGGAGGCAATTGTTTCTTCTGTTTCATCGTTTCCCCCTATAGTTCTGCAATTCATGGAACATATCCTGATCGAGTATCTCAAGCTTCCCTGCTTCTTCGAAGGCAATCATCTTGGGAACATCTTCTGAGTTGTCGAAGATAGTCCAAGAATCGGCTAAGGGTTGATAGAATCGAAAAAAATTGGGCAGGCTTCTATCGAAACGCCGAAGAACAACATCTTCGGGAATATGATGCCCTCCATTTCGGACGCGTAGTTCAATGCGTTCGAGGGCGAGCTTCACCGTGCTGATCCAGAGAAAAAACAGATGGATACAATATCCCCTTTTTTTCAAGTCTTTCAGAAGTTTCACATACGTTTTCCCCGCAAGCGTGGTTTCAAATCCAAAATCAACACCGCGCTTGGCAAAAGAATAAATTTGTTCCAACATGAGCCTACCTGCCCGGATGGCGGCTTTCTCGGGAACGAAGGGGGATAAACCTCCCGCAATCAAATCCGCGTTTACAAATTCGAGGCAATCCACGTACTGGGGAAGAAACTTATGGGCGAAGGTCGACTTGCCTGCACCGTTAGGACCAGCAATGATATAGAGATTGGGTCTCCGTTGCATATGCCTCAATCAACCCTTCTCCCTGCTAGGCTCATTCTGTTGAGCACGGTTCCGACGGAATCAATGTGTTGCATTGTCTTTAGGATATAACGCAGTAAGAGTGTTGGCAAGCCTTAAAAAGACTTGATCCACGCCCTTATAAAAGCTGAGGGGAAAGTAGCAAGCCCAACCCCGCCTGCCCAATCATAATGGACAAGAACAAAGATTTGATCCCTTCGGCCCCCTGATAATAGTTTAGAAACTGTTCTTTTTAATTTGTAACTC
>CAYHAB010000219.1:0-3752 GCA_964354505.1 uncultured Thermodesulfobacteriota bacterium | reverse complement strand
GGTTCCGCAGTCCCTCTCTCTCCTAGCTATACCCCCCTATGAAAAACCTTGTTTCTTTTCCAAAACAAATCCACAACCGCCCTCATGCCTAAACCCAAGCCACCGACCGCCTCCACAATCCCCGTCCATTGCAGTTACGCCCGCCTCGCCGACGTCACTTCGCTAATCCCCAACCCCCGAAACCCGAACAAACACTCCGATAAACAGGTGGCGCTCCTCGCAAAAGTCATCCGTCATCAAGGGTGGCGGGCACCGATCACGATCAGCAAGCGGAGTGGCTTCATCGTCACCGGCCACGGCAGGCTCGCCGCGGCTCTACTTCTCCAAGTGGAGCAGGTGCCGATTGACGAGCAGGACTTCGCCACCGAAGCAGACGAGTGGGCGCATCTTGTCGCTGACAACCGCCTTGCCGAGCTTGCCGATGCTGATCGCTCGATGATCGCCGACCTGCTCAAGGATCTGGACGCGGAAGGGATGGATATCGATTTGACTGGGTTCGATGAGCAGTCTCTTGAAGAAATAATGAATGAAGCCGCATCAGGAAATCAGGAGGAAACTTACACGAATAAAATTGTGGCTCCAATCTATGAGCCGAAGGGAGAGCGTCCAGAAATTGACGAGATGATTGATCGAAGCAAAGCAGAAGAGTTAATCAAACAAATTCAAGACGCAAACCTTCCAAAGGACGTTTCAGAATTTTTGCGTTTTGCCGCTGAACGGCATACTAAATTTCACTTTCGAAACATCGCTGAGTTCTACTGCCACGCAGACAAGCCGACTCAAGATCTGATGGAAAAATCTGCGCTCATTATCATCGACTTTGACAAGGCGATTGAGAATGGGTTTGTGTATTTGACCGATCAGCTTGGAGTCTTAGCTGACGCAGCAGAGGAGATGCATGAGGGATGATTTTTGTGCGTTCATCTTGACGAACGGCAGAGCTGATAACGTTCAGACATACGACACGCTAATGCGTGCTGGCTATACGGGAAAGGTGTTCATCGTTATTGACGACGAAGACAAGACTGAGGAGGAATATCGAAAGCGGTTCGGTGACAAGGTTCTTCAATTTTGCAAGAAAGAAATGGCAAAAAAGATTGATGAAGGAGACAACTTTGACGATCGCAGAGCAATTATCTACGCACGAAACGCTTGCTGGGATTTGGCGAGGCAAGTCGGGTGCAAATACTTCATCCAGCTTGACGACGATTACAAATCCTTTGAAATCAGATACAACTCGCGGATGCAATTCCAGACTGGAACGGTAAAGCAAAACCTTGACGGAATCTTTGTTGCGTTGCTGGAATTCTACCTAAAAATTCCAGCGGTTTCCATCGCGTTATCTCAAGGTGGCGATCACATTGGAGGAGGCAAAAGCAATAGTGCTGGAGGACTAAAATCACCATCGTTGCGACGTAAGTGCATGAACACTTTTATTTGTTCTCTTGATCGAGAATTTGAATTTGCTGGAAGGATAAATGAGGACGTAAACACCTACACAAATCAAAGCAGAAGGGGAGTGCTTTTCTTCACGGTGATGCAAGCAAAGATCGTCCAGCAATCAACGCAGTCAAATGATGGAGGAATGACGGGGATGTATCTTGATGGAGGAACATACATCAAAAGCTTTTACTCGGTGATGTATGCGCCTTCGTGCGTTGAAATAGGGCAGATGGGAGATCCAAGCAAAAAAAACGGATGGCGAATCCATCACAAAATCAACTGGCACAACTGCACTCCGAAAATCATTCGTGAGCACTGCAAAAAATCGAACGCCCAATGAGCACTGACCTAACATGGCCAAGCGACCGCATGGCGAAAATCCTCGACATGACCACACGCCGAATGAACCAGCTTGTCAGCGAAGGGGTGCTGTTTCGCGAGGAGCGGGGGCGTTACTCTCCGCTGAAAAACGTAGTCGCTTACATCCGCTACCTGCGCGACAGGCGCGACTCAGCAGGCGGAGCAACCGACGAAGGGGACGACCGCACAACCAGACGCGCGCTCAACATTGCGCGCCACGACGAGATCCGTCTGAACATGGAGGTGACCGCCCGCACCCGCATCCCGCTCGACCTCATTGAAGAGATCGACGAGCGCCTGCACAGCAACCTCGCTGGCATCCTCAAAGGCAGGCGCAACAAGACGCTCGATGAGGAAACCTTGTCAGACATCTTTGGCGAGCTTCGTCAAGTCGGGCCGAAGCTTCGCGCGTGGCATCAGCAGGTGACCGCCGCCGAGATCCCAGCGGAGCCGGTGGCAGTTGTCGAAGCGCCAGCCGAAGCCGACGACGACGAAGATCCCGAATGACCCCGACAACCATCCGCCCCCATGAGATCCGCGCCATCTCTCGCTCCTCAGCGGTGGAGCTACGGGCAAGATTGGCGGCGCGTTGCTACGCGTTTTCCTCGCTCGTCCCGCCTGAGGAATGGGCGCAGGATGTTTACCGATTGCCAAGTGGCGGACGGTTCCGCTGGGAATTTGCGCCCTATACGCGGGCGATGTTCAAGAGCATCTTCGACCCCAACTCTATCGAAACTTCGATGCAACTCTTTAGCCGTGGGCTCAAGTCAACGGTGATCCTGCTAGCCATCGGCTACGCTATCGACCAAGCGCCGCGGCGCATCCTCTCGCTCTGGCCAACCAATGGACAAGGAGAGAAGTGGAGCAAAGACAACCTTTGTGGCGAGTTGCTCAACTGCACTCCGGCGCTCAACTACCTCGGCAACGCCACGGGAAAACGAATCACGAGCAACACACTCCTCCACAAAGAATTCCCCGGCGGGCTCATCGACATCTTCGGCGCCAACTCCCCCGGTGACATGAGGCGGGCGAAAGGATCCTTCCTTTACGCGGACGAAATTGATGCGATCGGCACCGAGCAAACCGACGAAGGTGATCAGCTCGCCATCTTCAACAAGCGTGGTGACGAATACCCCGACACCATCCGCGTATTCTCCTCCTATCCTTCGGTTCTCGGGCTCAGTCGGATCAACGCGCGGCTCAAAGATAGCGATCACAACGAATGGCATTCGACTTGCCTTGAGTGTGGAGGGGAGCCGTTCGTGATGCATCGCAACCAACTCCGCTACGATGCAGAGAAGCCGCAGGAGGCCCGCCTTGAGTGTCCCCGATGCTCGGCGTTGCTCACTGACCGCCAACGCTACGACATGGCGCACCGGCAAGGATACGACAACTGGCAACCGCGCAATCCCTTCCGTGGAAAGCGTGGGTATCAGGCGAACGCGCTTCTCTGGCCCCACCCGATCGACGAGAAAAAATATCCCGGCGGCTGGCTCCAATGCATCGCCCAACAGGAAATTGATGCGAAGCAAAGCGACAACCCAAAGCGCTCGATGCGGGTGCTCGTCAACACGGTGGACGCGGAGCCGTGGGATCCAACGGAAGACTCAGAGAAGCCGCCTGAGTGGAGAGAGATCTACGAGGCCCGCGAAAGCTACACCGACGCGCCGCGTGATGCGCTCTTCCTCACCGCGTTTGTGGATTGCCAGTTGAACCGCCTTGAATGCGGGTGGCGGGCGTGGGGAAGGAACGAGGAAAGTTGGGGGTTGGATCACGTCGTTCTTGATGGGCACGTGAGAACGCCTGACGTTTGGAAATCCCTTCGCAAGCAACTCGCCCGCAAATTCCCGCGCGAAGGTGGCGGGTATCTGACGCTCGGGATGGCGCTCGTTGACGGCGGGCACTTCGCAGAGGACGTTTATCGTTTCATGCAAGAACTTTCCAGCAAC
>CAYHAB010000218.1:0-11080 GCA_964354505.1 uncultured Thermodesulfobacteriota bacterium | reverse complement strand
CACCGGCGCGGACCGGCAGGGAGGCATGGCGGCGCCTGAAGGTGATGGAGGAAACTACCGACGGCTTCCGGATCGCCGAGGAGGACCTGGCCATCAGGGGCCCGGGGGAATTTTTGGGGGTCCGACAGTGGGGGTTGCCCGATTTTCGGGTGGCCAACCTCATCAGGGACGCCCGCCTCCTCCAGCAGGTCCGGCGTGAGGCCTTCACCCTCATCGACCAAGACCCAGAGCTCACCAGAGAGGAACACCTCCCCCTTAAGGAGATCATCCGGGCGAAGTGGCAGGAGCGGTTGGAGCTGGCGACCGTGGGTTAGAGAACGCTTGACATACCCCCCCCTTATTTGATATTAAAGGCACACATTGAAATTAAGAAAGAAGGAGGTCTGATATGTCTACACCGGTGACTGTACCTATGGTAGGGAAGATCGTGGCTGTCAATGTGAAGGCAGGGGATAAGGTAAAGGAAAACGATCAGGTGGCCACCCTGGAGGCAATGAAGATGGAGATGCCTGTGGTGGCGCCGCTGTCGGGGGCCGTGCAAGAGATCAAAGTCAAACCGGGGGATGAGGTAACGCCGGAAACCGTCCTCATGATTAT
Organism: uncultured Thermodesulfobacteriota bacterium; assembly: GCA_964354505.1. Taxonomy (GTDB): domain Bacteria; phylum Desulfobacterota; class B13-G15; order B13-G15; family RBG-16-54-18; genus RBG-13-52-11. Next base: position 10,483 of record CAYHAB010000218.1, on the reverse strand, counting down.
AGGATAAGGAGACGCCAATGGGGTATGAGAATATCCTCTACGAGGTAAAAGAAGGGGTAGCTACCATAACCATCAACCGCCCTCCGTACAACGTCCTCGACATCAAGACCATGCGGGAGATGAATAAGGCCCTGCTGGAGGTCAAGGGGCGGCAGAAAGAGCTGAAGCTCCTCGTGATCGCCCAGGCAGGGAATAAGGCATTCTCCACCGGGGTGGATGTAAAGGATCACACCGCTGACAAGATGGATGAGATGGTTGAGGTCTTTCACGGGATTTTCAGGATCATGGCGACGCTCGACCTGCCGACCCTGGCCGTGGTCAATGGATTCGCCCTGGGAGGTGGGTGTGAGGTTGCCGTCTTCTGCGATATGGTCATCGCCTCTGAGAAATCGCAATTCGGTCAACCGGAGATCAAGCTTGCTGTCTATCCGTCCATGGTAGTTGCCTGGCTTCCCAGGCTCATCGGCGCGAAGAAGGCCTTCGAGTTCATCCTGACGGGGGACTCCATCGATGCCAAGGAAGCTGAGAGGATCGGGCTTATCAATCTGGCCGTCCCCGAGGAGCGGTTGGCCGAGGAGACGGAGAAATTCATCAAGAGGTTCACCGATAAAAGCCCTATCGCCCTCAAGTGGGCCAAGCGGGCCACGCTGGCCGGCATGGATGTCGACTTCGAGCAGGCCCTGCAGAGATCCGAGGCCATCTACAAAAAGGATCTCATGCGTACCCATGATGCCAATGAGGGGCTCAAGGCCTATATGGATAAGAGGCAACCCGTCTGGAAGGGGGAGTAGCGGAACGAGTTGGGATGATCGTGGCAGGGCTCGCAACGAGATCTCTCCTCCCTGCGTCAATCATCACCACGGTGTAGGCAAGGCCTTGAAAGAAATGCGGAAGTCCCCCTACGCATCTATTTTCAACCGCAGTTTGTCGGGGCCTTTGTTGCGTCCCAGCTCGCCTTAAAGAGCCACTCATTGGAAGGCTTCACATCCCTCTGTAATTGCCGATGTCAGCATCACCATCCACAAGCGATGAATATTTTTTAATGACCCCCTTCCCCGCCTTCGGGGGAGGGAATTTATTTTCTCTGTAATCATTGGTATCATTAAGAGTAATCTGACAGGCGATCTTTAATCAGGGTTTGAGATGTAGTGTATTGGGTTGTAGGGGTCTTCTCCCCCCTTTTTGTAACCCTGCCGGAGCGAGAGTAGCCATGGAAAAAAGCGATAAGGGCGGGATCTTTCAGAGGCTGCGCTGGGGTCTGACCAAGACCCAGGGGCTGCTGGTCAGAGGGGTCGATGACCTGTTGCGGCCTGGCAGGGGGATGGATGAGGGTCTCTATGAAGAACTGGAGGAGCTCCTCATCGTAGCCGACGTCGGGGTGGAAGCGACCCGCAGGCTCATGGAGGGGATCCGGCGTGAGACAAAGAAGCGGGGGATAACGGACGCGCATGAGGTCCTCCCGCTCTTGCGCCATGAGGTCTTGGAGATCCTTAAGCCCTATGAGGCCCCTCTCTCCATCGAAGGAACGGGTGGAACCCCCTTCGTGGTGATGGTCATCGGCGTCAACGGGGCAGGAAAAACCACCACCATCGGAAAGCTCGCCCACCGATTTACCTCCCAGGGCAAGCGGGTCGTGGTGGCTGCAGCCGATACCTTCCGGGCTGCCGCCATTGAGCAGCTGGAGATCTGGAGCGACAGGGCCAAGGCGCACTTTGTCAGACACGGCAGCGGTGCCGATCCCTCGGCAGTTGCCTTTGACGCGGTGAAGGCCGCTCAGGCTAAGAAGTACGACCTCCTCTTGATCGATACGGCGGGGAGGCTCCACACCAAGGAAAACCTGATGGAGGAGTTGAAAAGGGTCAAGCGGATCATCGGGAGGGAGCTTCCCAATGCGCCTCATGAGATCTTATTGGTCCTGGACGCCACTACCGGTCAGAACGCTATTGCCCAGGCCCGGACCTTCCACCAGGCCTTGGGGGTGACGGGGATCGCCCTGGCCAAACTGGACGGCACGGCCAAGGGGGGGATCATCGTCGCTATCGCCCAAGAGTTGGGGATCCCTCTGCGCCTTGTCGGGGTGGGGGAGGGAATAGAGGATCTCCAGGATTTTTTTGCCGAGATCTTCGTCGATGCCTTGTTCAGTCAAACCACCTGAGGACCTTCCCGAGGGGTTCCCGCGGGGTCTTGGCCTTATTGATAGGGGAGTTCCAGTCCGGATATCCAATGGCCACCCCTAAGACGATCTCCCGGTCATCCGGTATATTGAGAAATTCTCTTACCTGATCCTCATAGGCGGGGATGAGGCCGATGGGGCAGGTGCCCAGGCCCCGTGCATGGGCAGCCAAGGTCAGATAACCAAGGGCAACCCCGATGCAGATATACTGGCGAGAGGAAAAGATCTTGTTCAGACAGATGATGATGGCCGCCGGGGCGCCGTAAAACCCACAACTCCCCTCGTTGATAAAATCATCAAAGGAGATGCCCAGCTCGTCGAGGGCTGGTTTGAGGGTTTCAACGGACTGCGCCCCCCTCGAGCTCAGCTCGGCGGGTAGGCGCCCCTTGGCCCCCGGAGAGCAGGGGATCTTACGCTCGCGGTAGGCCCTGAGCAGAAGGCGACTCAGCCTCTCCTTTTCCTCGCCCGTGACGACGGTAAACTCCCACGGTTGCAGGTTGAGGGCCGAGGGGGCCTGGATGACCTGGGCAAAGACCTCCTCGATCAATTCCCGCGGGAGCGGGTCTTTTTTAAAGGCCCTGATGCTCTTGCGCTGAGCTATGACCTGATCCAACTCCATCTCCTGCCTCCTTCGTGTAATGTCCCGTCAGGGACGAGAGAGAAGCTTTTGCCTTCAGTTGCGTTTTGCCTGTCGCAAAAAAAGTTAACTCCGCGCCACCACGATAACATAGGAAGACCTCTTTTTCTACTTATCATTGACCTTCATCCCTCACTATGATACAGGGAACAGAGCCATGGCAATGGATACCACCAAGGTCATCATCTTCGACTGCGACGGGGTGCTGTTCGATTCGCGGGATGCGAACATCGCCTTTTACAATCAGATCCTCTCCCACGTCAACCTTCCTCCAATGACCAAAGAAGAAATCGAGTTTGTGCACGTCAGTACGGCCGATGAAGCTCTTCGTTATCTCATCACGAGGAGGGACTTCCATATAGTGGAGGAGGTTCTCACCCACCGCCCCCAGGTGGACTATACCCCCTTTATCCGGCTCATGCGGATGGAGCCTAATCTCAGGGAGCTTTTGCACGCCCTTCCTCAACAGATAAAGCGGGCCATCTCCACCAATCGCTCCTATACCATCGGCGATGTCCTGCGCATCCATGGGTTGGAAGGGGAGTTCGCCCTGGTGGTTTCTGCCCTGGACGTAAAAAATCCCAAGCCCCACCCTGAGTCCGCCCTCAAGATACTCAGTCACTTCGCCTGCTCCCCTGCGGAGGCCCTCTTTGTAGGGGATTCCGAGGTGGATCAAGTATCGGCCCAAGGGGCCCAGATCCCCTTTGTTGCCTATAAAAACCGTTCTCTCCAGGCCGAGTATCATATCGACGACCTCTTGGCAATCAAAGAGATCATCACCAGCAAGCAAAGGGTTCAAGGGGTCTATCCTGCTCCTTAATTTAGATTTTGTGGACTTGCGGGATCCCGCAAAGCGGGAGGGTTCCAGGGCTCAAGTAAAAGCGTTTATTCTCTGGCTAAACCGAAGGTGACCTTTTGGTCAGAGCCACCTCCGGTCTTCACTCGAACCCTTGAATCCTGCCGCCTGCGGCATCCCGCTTCCGTAAATCTATATTGAGGGGCGGGATCGAATCCTTGAACCCTGAAGCCCCGCCAAGGGTGGAACGCCTTTGGCGGGGCTGTTTTCATGGACAGAGGCGAGAATTCTATGGTACCGTATCACCCATGAAGCAGGGCAGGATTGCCTATCTTGATTGCTTTGCCGGAGTCAGCGGGGATATGGTCCTCGGGGCGCTTCTGGACCTCGGCCTCCCGGTGGAGATCCTGGACCAGGGATTGCAGATGCTGGGGTTGGCAGGGGTGCAGGTGAAACACCGGCGGGTTCAGCGCGGGGGATTAATGGGGGTACAGGTGGAGGTGTTGGATCAAGGGAAGCGCGCGTTCAACAACTACAGCGAGATGCGAAAGGTGATCGATGCGAGCTCGTTGGCATCAGAGGTCAAGGAACTGGGCCTCAAGATCCTGCATAAGCTGGCCCGGGCAGAGGCAGGTATCCACGGGGTACCGGTTGATAATGTCCACTTCCATGAGATAGGGGGGATCGACACCATCGTCGATGCCATCGGTGTTGCCCTGGGGGTCTCTCATTTCGGTTGGGCGACCATCATCTGCTCACCCCTCCCTTTGGGCAGGGGTTATGTTGAGGCAGGGCATGGCAGGCTGCCACTCCCCGCGCCCGCTACCATGGCATTGCTCCAGGGGGAGGGGGTCCCCATCGTGCCGGCCCCTGTAGAGGGGGAAACCGTCACCCCGACGGGGGCGACCATCGTTACCGCGCTGGCTTCCAAGTTTGGGTCCTTACCGGAGATGGAGGTCACCGGCGTGGGATACGGCGCCGGCATTAGGGACCCGGAGGGGATGCCTAATCTCCTGCGCATCATCCAGGGGGTTCAGGAGGAGAAAAAGGAAGGAGCAATATGGGTTTTGGAGGCGGACGTGGATGACATGAATCCTGAGATGTTGCCTTATCTGAACCAGCTCCTGCTCAAAGAGGGCGCCCTTGATGCTGCCTTGATCCCCATCCAGATGAAAAAGGGCAGGCCCGGTTTTACCATCCGCGTACTTTCTGCTGATGCGCAGAGGGAAGAGTTGGCGCAAATCATCTTGCGCGAATCCACTACCCTCGGCGTCAGGATGTATCCGGTCGAGCGGGTGACCCTTCGCAGAGAGGAACGGGAGATAGATACCAAATATGGCCCCATTAAGATGAAGGTGGCCTTTGACCAAGAGGGGAAGGTTATTAACCTGAAACCGGAATATGAGAGCTGCCGCCAGGCGGCAGAAGAGAAGAAGGTTCCTTTAAAAGAAATATATTACGAGGCACTGGCTATGGGGAGGAAGACGATCACATAAGAGAGCTCATTCCTCATTCCCCCGGCGGGAGGGGGAATGAGGTAAATTCTAAGACCTGCTACGATGACCCGCGCGGCGGCGCGGAGTGATTGACTTACTATTTTTCCTTCTTAAGAAAAACTGGAGCACTTAAACCAGCTCCCTGCATAGTGCCGCTAAGTTCCATTGAGCCATCGTCCTTCTTGCTAAGACCCAAGTCCAGAATGACAGTTTTATTCCAACAGTCCAGCTTAAGACGTCCGTCCTCAATTCGGCCCCTACAAGGCCACGTTTTCGGGGCATCCAATCTGTAATAGTTTGTTAAGTCCCCCAACAAGGGGAGATTATCATTTTTGAATATCAAATCTGACCTCAGGCTACCCTCTCCTGAGGTAATCCTTTCACCTGTCCACGTCCCCTTGAGGTCTTTGAGATCCGCAGGGGTAATAGGTATTTTCACAGTTTTGGCAATAGCAAGACCGCCGACCAGTAAGACCGCCATTGCTAAGAGCAAGACCCTTTTCATGATCGTATCCTCTTTTAAATGGTTGATTATTGAATACACCTGGTAAATACTCTTCACCACACCGATATCGCCTTATTATAATCCCGCACGCCACCGATTATTAAGCCCTCATATTCACACCGCGTCTTCAGGTGGCCTTCCTCGTTCCCGTTTTATTCGCTGATGCCCCCTTTATCATGATCCGCCTGGCTATTTCCCTCATCTCGGGGTCTGTCAGGGGGCGCAGCGCCTCATCTATCCATTCCCGTTCAGCATCATCCAATACAACCTCCTCAGACCCAGCAGACGGTTCCCCTTGATGGGGAATGAGGTGGTTCTAAGACCTGCTACGATGGGATGGCCCGCGCGGCGGCGCGGGGGGACCTCACTTATTATTTCCCCTTTGTGAAAGTAATCGGAGAACTCCAACCCCGCCCCGCAATAGTTCCTTGAAGTTCCATTGAGCCATCATCCTTCTTGCGAAGACCCAAGTCCGCCGTTCCAGTTTGGTTATCCCAGAAAAGCTTAAGACGTCCGTCTTCAATGCGGCCCCTACAAGGCCACGTTTTCGCTCCCACTCGTGGGAAATACAGTGTTACGTCCCCTTCCAACGGGAGACTATCATTGTAGAGTGTCAAATCCGTTCTCTGCTGGCCGCCAACTTGGGCAAATCTGTCACCCGTCCACGTTCCCTTGAGGTCTTTGAGATCCGCAGGGGTAATAGGTACAACCGTAGTTTTGGCAATAGCAAGACCGCCGACCAGCAAGACCGCCATCGCTAAGAGCAAGACCCTTCTCATGATCGTATCCTCCTTTAAATAATAGTTGATTATTGAATGCACCTCGTAAATACTCTCCACCATGCCAATATCGTCTCATTATAATCCCGCACGCCGCCGGATATCAAGCCTCATATTCACCACTGCGTCTTCAGGTGGCCTTCCTCGCTCCTGTTTTATTCGCGGATGCCCCCTTTATCATGATGCGCCGGGCTATTTCCCTCATCTCGGGGTCTATCAGGGGGCGCAGCGCCTCATCGATGCGTTTTAGCTCAGCATCATCCAGCGCAACCTCCTGATCCTCGGCAGATGGTTTGGCCTGAGCAAGGGGGGTGATCTTCCCTATCTGAAACCTGATATCATTGATCACCTCTTTCCCCAGGAGTCGGTTGAGCGCCTCGCAAATAGTCCCCTTCATAAACTGGAGCTGCTGCATCCATGCTGAAGACGAGCACTTGACAAAGAGGATGCCGCCGCGCACGAAGGCAGGCTGGGCCTGTTGGGCTATTGTATCCCCCACCGCCTTTGCCCAGACCCCCCAGACGGCATATCCTTGCATTTTTGTATCAAGGTTTAATTTCCTGAGGGCTGCCTTCACCGCGGCATTGACGTTGAAATTAACCACCCGCCTTGTGCGAAACGATCCCCTCACCTTTAGACCTCGATCCTCGGGAAGAGAGGAATGGGTTTGACTACCTTCTTTCCAGGTTTTAACCCTCCCCACGTTCCGTTCTCCTCTATATTTTGTTCCCAAAGATTTTCCTCCATGCCGAGTTGGGACCACATCTTTTCAGAGGTGGACGGCATGAAGGCAGCAAGCAGCAGGGCAATGAGTCGAAGAGATTCCAGGGTTTGATACAGCACCGTGCCAAGACGGGGCCGGTCTTTTTCCGCTTTCGCCAAGGCCCACGGTGCAGTTTCATCAATATATTTATTGCCGGCGTTGACAATCTCCCAGATCGAAGCCAATGCCCTATTAAAGGCCAGATCATCCATCTGCTTTGATAATTGGGTAAGAACCTTTTCAGAGACTTCTTGCAGTCCTCGGTCCAGATCCTGCAGGCTGGAAGGAACTGGAATAAGGCCGTCGAAATATTTCACGACCATGCTGAGAGTTCGGCTGAAGAGGTTGCCCAGATCATTTGCCAGATCGCTGTTTATCCGATGGACCATGGCGGACCGGGAAAAGTCTCCATCGGCGCCAAAGGGGATCTCCCGCAAGAGGAAATAGCGGATGGGGTCCACCCCATACTCTTTCGCCAATTGGTTGGGATCTACCACGTTGCCCAAGGACTTGGACATCTTCTGCCCCTCCACTGTCCACCACCCGTGAGCGAAGACCTTCTGGGGAAGGGGAAGCCCGGCGGACATGAGGAAGGTGGGCCAATAGACGGCGTGAAACCTCAGGATGTCTTTGCCGATGATGTGGCAGTTGGCGGGCCAGTACCGCTGGAATCTCTCCTGATCCCCGGGGAATCCGACAGCGGTGATATAGTTGGCGAGGGCGTCGAACCAGACGTAGATGACATGGCCCGGATCATGAGGGACCGGTATCCCCCACCTGAAGGTCGTCCTGCTGATGCTCAGATCGCGCAGCCCTCCCCTGACGAAGCTCATGATCTCGTTATAGCGGCTTGCGGGCTGGATAAAATCGGGGTTTCCCTCCAAGTGTCGCAAGAGGGCATCCTGATATTTGGACATCCGGAAGAAGTAGCTTTTCTCCTTCAATCGCTCGGTGGGGCGCCTGCAGTCGGGACACGTGTTCCCATTAACCAACTGGGTCTGGGTCCAAAAGGTCTCGCAGGGGGTGCAGTACCAGTCCTCATAGTCGCCGAGGTAGATGTCCCCCTTTTCCCAGACACGTTGATAGAGGGCGGCTACGGCCTTGTAATGTCTCTCTTGGGTCGTCCTGATAAAGTCATCAGCGGAGATGTGCAGTGTGTTCCAGAGCCCCTTGAACCGCTCCACCACCTTATCGGCCAGTTCGAGGGGGGCCTGACCGGCCTCCTGGGCGGCCTTCTCCACCTTCTGGCCATGTTCGTCGGTTCCGGTGAGGAAGAAGCAGTCATAGCCGTTCAACCGTTTATACCGGGCCAGGGCATCGGCGGCGATGGTGGTATAGGCATGGCCGATATGGGGTACGTCGTTCACATAGTAGATGGGGGTGGTAACGTAGAAGGTTTTGGCCATGGACTCAGCCCACTATTTTTCCAGCTCATCGGTCTTGATGGTGATGACCCCCCCGCTCGCCAATTCTAGGGTGATGGTCTGCAGGAGGAGGTTCTGCCTGATTACCTTCCCCTCCCCATGCTTGGTGGTGATCCTCTTGCCGACCTTGGGGAGGTTTTTCTTCAACTCCTGATAGGCATCGACCTCAAAGGAGAGGCAACACATCAGCCTGCCACAGAGCCCGGAGATCTTCGCCGGATTCAGGGGGAGGTGTTGTTCTTTGGCCATCTTTATGGAAACTAACTCAAACTCCTGGAGGAAGGTGGTGCAACAGAGCTCTCGGCCGCAACAGCCTATTCCCCCGACCAGTTTTGCCTCATCCCGCACTCCAATCTGCCGCATCTCAATCCTCATCTTCAGCTGGGAGGCTAGCTGGCGCACCAGTTGGCGAAAATCGATCCGGTGCTCGGCCGTGAAATAGAAGATGGCCTTGGATCCATCCAAAAGATATTCTGCCTCTACTAACTTCATCGGCAGCTTCAGCTCATCAATGAAACTCAGGCATAGTTCTAAGGCCTCTTTCTCTTTTTTTTGCCACTTTTCCCGCGCCTTCACGTCTTTGGCCGTGGCCTTCCTGATCACCTCACGAACGGAACGCTTAAAGATCCCCGACTTCTCTTCTTTCGGTGGGGCGACGACCGTACCGAGGGTGACACCTTTCTCCGCATCGACCACCACCAGGTCTCCCGTTTCCAGTTGCAGCTCACCGGCCTCAAAATAGAGCACCCTTCCGTTCTTATCTAATTCTACGCCGACTAATCTCATTGCGTCATGAACCTCCTATTCTCAAAAGGGCGGACTCCAAGGATAGTTGAAGGTTGCCGTGGGCATCTATGCCCCGCTGGGTCTGAAGGAGGGACCAAAAATCACGCAGCAGCCCCTCGCTCCTGTGGTGGGGGGCAACCCTTTTGACCTCATCGGCCAGATCGCGGTTGAGCAACATCCCCTCTTCCCCTGTCTCCTGATAGACTATAAGATCCCTGAGCCATCCTTCCAAGATTTCCAGGAATATTCTCCCCCTCCCCTCCTGGTGAGCGATCTCCCGGGCCACTTGTAACCTTTGATTCAGGGAGGGTGAGAAGGCGGATGATAATGCATCCTTGACCTTCGTTACTTCTTCCCGATCCATTTGTAAGGCACGCCCTGGGCTTCCACCGGCCAGAGGGGAGAGGATACCGATCTCTTGCGTTGAGAGATGGTCAGTCAATACCCTTTTTACCTCTTCTTGACTTAAAGGGTTGAACCTGATCCTCTGACATCGGGAAAGCACCGTGGTAGGCAGGCCTTCTACAGCGGCGGCCACCAGGATGATCGTCGTCCAGGGAGGGGGTTCCTCCAGGGTTTTTAAAAAGGCGTTGGCCGCCTCCTTCGTCATCCGCTCTGCCCCATCCATGATGATCACCCGCCAGCGGGCCTCAAAAGGTTTAAAGGCGATGGACCGCTGAAGCTCCCTGATCTGCCCTATCTTAATGGTATCACCCGTGGGATTGATCAGGATGAGATCCGGATGTACCCCCTTGTCCATCCGCTGGCAAACAGGACAGTGATCGCAGGCCTCGCCTGCCTGGTTGGAGCAGTTTAAGGCCTTGGCCATGTTCAAGGCCACCACCCTCTTGCCGATACCCTCCATCCCCGTAAAGAGATAGGCGTGGTGCACCCTTCCTGTCTCGATCGCCCTGCTGAGAATCTGCAGCGGTCTCTGATGTCCCACCACATCGCAGAATGCCATCATCACCTCCGAGCTACAAGGGGGCGGATGATCCTTCGGATTTCCTCTTGAATCGCCGCCCGCTCGCCTTGTCCGGAGACCACCTTCACTCGCTGGGGGTCCTGTTGAGCAATCCGCAGGTATCCTTCCCGTACACGCCGGTGAAATTCATGCCCCTCCC
>CAYHAB010000217.1:0-6640 GCA_964354505.1 uncultured Thermodesulfobacteriota bacterium | reverse complement strand
TAGAACTCGCCAAGAAGACATCTAAACCGATCATCATCCAGAAGGCAAACCGGTATTCCCTTACCAATCAGTTCGCCATGTTTCACACGGAGGCCCTGGCAACTGATGACCGCGTTGTGGATGCCGCCTTCAGGGAGGCAGGTATTGTCAGGGCCTATACCTACCGCGAGGCTGTCGATTGGGTTAAGATCATGAGCCTCCCCCCTATGCGCGGCAACAACCTGGTGATCGTTTCCCGTTCGGGGGGGGTAGCTATCTCGGCTGCTGATTTTGCAACAGAATGTGAGTTCGCCTTGTATCCTCTTGGAGAGCCCCTCCTCAACAAAGTACAGGAGAAATCCGGCCCCAAGGTGATTAAACGCACCAACCCTCTGGATTTAGGTGATTTTTTCAACCTCGATTTTTTTGCCGAGGTCATCGAGGATGTGCTGAAGGAGGGAGGCGATGGGATATTCTTTCAGCACGGCGCCACCACCGATGAAGAGGTTGCAGGGACGATCCACTTGGGAAAAACATTTCAGCGCCTGAGCAGGCAGTATCAAAAACCGATCTCTCTTTGTGTGCTGTCTGATGATCATAATACCGCCCACATGAAGCGATCCCTCGAGTTCCCCCTATTTGCCGATCCCCACGACGCGATTCGCGCACTCGCTATGTCGAGAAATCACTATCAACATAAAAAGGAAGGGGAAGATAAAAGAACTCCTCCTTACTTCTCCTTTGATAGGCACACGATACAAACAACCCTGCAAAGGGCACGTCAGGGGAAAAGGCCTCTTCTCCTGGCCGAGTCACTGGAGATTGTGGGTGCGGCGGGTATCCCGTGCGCCCGATGTGCCGTGTGCCAGGATGTAGAGGAGGCTGTCACCCGCGCAGATGAGATAGGATATCCTATCGTCATAAAGATCAATTGCCCCAGCGTGCTCCATAAGACCGATATGGGAGCCGTTGCGTGCAACATCCACGATCAGCACGGTCTCAGGGAGGCCTTTGCGCAGCTCAGGCAGCAGGCGCAGGCCAGGGGTTTTGATGACGGCATCGTGATACAAGGGTGGATAGCCAACGGGGTGGAGATGATTATGGGGGCGCGCGTGGATCAGAGTTTTGGCGCGGTAGGTATGCTGGGATTCGGCGGCAGCTATGCCGAGATATTCGGCGATACCGCGCTGCGGATGCTGCCGCTTACCGAGAATAAGCTTGAAACCATGCTCCCTGAGTTGCGGGGATACCCCCTTTTGACAGGTGCGCGAGGGCTCGCTCCTTTTGATATCGTGCAACTCAAAGAAGCCATGCTGCGGTTATCCCAGCTGATGATCGATTTTAAGGAAATAGAAGGAATTGACGTCAACCCCCTCTTTGTGCTTACTCAGGGGCAGGGGGTCGTCGCCGTCGATGCCCGCATCATCACCGAGACCTGATTTCTTTCACCATTCTAAGTGATCAGCCTCCGGCGCATGGAGCTCATGGCGAGCTTCAAAAAAACAACAGAAAAAATGAGAAGATAGCCGATGCTGAACAACGGCACGGCTTCCGTCCTGCCGAGAGCAAGGAGCCTGGTCGGCTCCACCACATGGTAGAGAGGGAAGAACAGCGATACCTTTTGGGCCCACGGGGGAAGGCTGGAGACGGGGAAGAATGTACCGCTCAAAAGGAACAGGGGCGTCATGAGCAAAAAAATGGGGAGGTTGAACATATCGATGCTGGGCACGATGCCCGTGAAAAACAGTCCGATGGCTCCAAAAGCAATACCGCCGAGAAAGGCGAGAGGGATAATGAGCAATCCGGACGGAAAGGCGATGAATCCGAAGATACCGAGAACAACGAGCATGATCGCAGCAGCAGCGGCAGCCTTGGTAGCCCCCCAGATCACTTCGGCCAGGATAATTTCCTCCAGGGAGAGGGGTGTGGCGATCATGGCGTCGAAGGTCTTTTGATAGATCATGCGGACAAAAGATGAATAGGTCGTCTCAAAAAAACTGTTCCACATCACGGCGATAGCAATGAGGGCAGGGGCGATAAATTCCGTATAAGAGAGGTTCAGCCCTTCGTAACTGATGCCGCCTATGAGATTTCGGAAGCCGATACCGAAGGCGAGGATGTAAAGGACCGGCTCAAAAAGCGGCACCAGGAAATTGACTTTCCAAATCCGGCGGTAAACGATAAGGTTTCTCCTCCAGACCCGCAGAAAACGCCAGGAGAGATTGGGAAAAATATTCATTCTCTCAGCTCCCTCCCGGTCAAGCGCAAAAAAACGTCTTCAAGCGAGGGTGCCCTAAACGTGCACTTTTCCGTGCAGAAGTGACTGTGAATGTAGTCGCCCACGGAGTTTTCAGCGTAGACAATAATGCGCTGATCCAGGACGTCGTGGTCTATGCGATTCTCCATGAGGTACTGCCGAAGCGCCTCATCCACCCCCTCAATCTCGATGGTGGAATCCCCAACATAACGCTTTATGAGGGACCGGGGAGAACCTTCGACCACAATTTTGCCGTAGTCGATGATCATGAGACGGTCGCAGAGATAGGAGGCCTCTTCCATATAATGGGTGGTAATAAAGAGGGTGACCCCCTGCTTCCTAAGGGCCGTGAGTTTTTCCCAGAGGAGATGGCGGGACTGGGGATCAAGCCCCGTGGTGGGCTCATCCAGAATGAGCAGCTTCGGCTCATTGATCAATGAGCGGGCAACCATCAACCGTCTTGCAAGGCCCCCCGACAGTTCCATCACCTTGGCCTTTCGCTTTTTCTCCAGGGCGAAGAACTTAAGAAGCTCTTCCGTCCTCGCCCGCGCCGTGGGGACGGGCATGGAGAAATAGCCGGCAAAAACGGCCAGGTTTTCTTCTACGCTCAGGTCTGTGTCCAGGGTATTGCCCTGCTGGCAGACGCCGATATGCGATCTGATTACCCGCCAGTCCTTCTCGATATCCTGCCCAAACAGAAGCATCGTGCCTGAAGACAGGGGCGAAAAGCCATACATCATCCGGATGATGGATGTCTTCCCGGCTCCGTTGGGGCCGAGGAGTCCATAACACTCACCAGCCCTGACACGGAAGCTTACCCCGTCCACCGCCGTGAACTCGCCATAGCGCTTCCTGAGATCAGTCGCTTCGACAACTGCGGGCATCGTCATTTTTTACTTAATTTTTGTGGAGTCGTTAATATCAGCCTCAGCCATTAACAGGCATCTTTCGTCCCAAAAGCGTCCGACATAACGCAACTCTTCCCAAAAAGCCGGCAATCAGGTGATCCGCTGAGTCGGGAAGATCCCACCTTGGAGGGATAAAAAAAGTATAGAGAATTTGACGTTGTGTGTCAACGAGGGGAGTGGGTTGTGCTTGATTCGGCGAGGCCAACACCTTAAACCTTTTCATCCTGCAGGTGTCAAACTATATAGAAGTAAGTCGGTAGTTCAAACCTTATGGTTTGAAGGATAGGGAGGAGGAAAAACAATGTCGAGAAACATGATCATTGGATGTATGATTCTAGGGCTTCTCGTATGCACGCAACCAGTGGGGGGCACTGCCCGGTATGATTACGAGCTTGCCTACGGCGAGGGCAGCCGGGATTCAGAGTATCGCAATGCAGCGGATATGGACGACTGGCTTGAACGAGGCCACGCCTCGGTTACAGAGAGCCCCGTATTCTCTGATGGCATCAGGTTGATTGCATCGGCGTCTGGGGGAGAGGGTGCCTATGAACCAGGTCTGGCGAGCGCTATCTATCACTTTGATGCCCCTCGCTGGGCTCAGTATTTGAAGGTAACTGTCCGGTACAGGGCTACAGCACAACATGACAAGATAGCCGGAAGGTTGTGGATCAAAAGCGCTGCAACAGGCGCGGACGGGCCATCGGCAGGTGCAGGAGAGGCCCCCCTTTACGGCGACACCTTTGTCCTGAGAGCCGATCAGACCTCCGAAACCATCATTGTGCCGAGCAGCCGGCACGTGGAAGCCGATAGTATCGAGATGCATATCGTGGCCGAAGGCCAGGAGTGCCTCGATATACAATATGTCCGCGTCGACTATCTCAAGACAACCCCGGCCGGCATTACCGTTGTCCATCGCGCCTACAACGATTACTGGGATCAGTGGCCTCGCTATCGGTATGTCTATCACTACTATTACTGGGGACCCTTTTACTGGCCGAGGACCTACGTGACCTATGAATGCTGGGATGTGCCGGAGCAGTTTTACTGGGTTACCTGGCGACCGTGGTTTCATATCTTCACCGGTGGCTTCCATTCCCATCCGTGGTGGGAGCCGCGGCGGTACACGGTCATCTATCACAAAGACCTCAATCATCCACCGGCAACGAGGAGGACCATCCTTCGCGGACATCTCAGGGAACGGCACGAGCATGCAACCCCCATAACCCAGGCAACGCCCGTGATGCGAGAAACTCCCCGTAGTCCGGTACAAGCCCGCCCGTCCCGGAATCAGGAGATACGCTTAAAAAAAGAGGGCACAGAAGGCCCCCGTACCTTCGAATCCAGGGGCAATCAAAATTCAACCCAGAAGCATGTGCAGGAGCAACCTGTTCGAGAGGATAAACAGCGCAAAAGTCTTGCGCCCAATATCCAGGATAAAACTGTGAAGAGCCGTGAGGTAGTCAGGAATAAGCCCGATGTTCGCGCGGCACGCCCTTCTTCTACCGGGCCGCCGCAGATACAAAACGACCATGCTCAGCCCCAAACAACGGGGCACACATCACGACCCATTCCCGTAGCCAAGGAGGCCGTTCACAAACCAACCAGCGCCCCCCCACGCCAGGATTACAGGGCAAGACAAGAACAGCCGGTTCAGAGACCAGCAAAAATTGTGAAGGAGACCGTGCCTCAGCCCTCTCAAGAGACCCGGCAACCACGAGCACAAAACGAGGTAAAGGTATCACAGCCTAAAATAGCGGAACGGCAATCACAACCCGCCCCTTTGGTCCAGGAGGCCGTTGAGGCGCCGGCACGCGATCACACACCCCAGGACTACAGGGCAAGGCAAGAACAGCCGGTTGAGAGACCCGCAACAATGAGGCAGGAAACAACGCCTCGGTCCCAGCAAGAGGGCCGGCAGCCACGCTCATACGGGGGGAAAAGAGACCGCTGATTGATCACAAACAGCCTATATAACGCCAGGGCTGGCCGTCAAAAGAGGGATCGCAATTGAAAGAATAATGATGTCGCTTCATGGGGCGGATACATACTATCCGCCCTCAAAAGACAACAGGGTTCAAGTCTCCCGATGATGGAAAATGATAACGGGAAAACGCGGGCCCTTTCTCTGTTGTCTGCGCGCTGACAAAAAAAGAATCCCCTTGACGGAATTTCCATTAAAGGTTATGAATGATGGCCACGTGGAGGGCCACCCTTGATCGCGGAGATCACGCAATGGATTATGGAGTTGATGAGGGCGCACGGCCAGCTTGCGGTCTTCATCGGCGTGATGATCGAGCAGATCATCGTCCCCATTCCATCGCCGCTGATCATCATGGGTGCAGGCGCAATCCTCATCGCGCCTGAATCCTCCATTACCGATGCCCTGCTTCAGATTCTCTGGATCATCGTTCTTCCCGGCGCCGTCGCCTCGACACTCGGTTCCTACATCGGATATACGATCAGCTACTATGGCGGGAAGGCATTGGTGATCCGCTTCCAGCGTTTTTTGGGGGTGGATTGGAATGAAATAGCGAATTTGGAGAAACGGTTTCAGGGGAGGAAAGAGGCATTGACGATCTTTCTCGCCCGGGCCATCCCTGTCTTTCCGATCTCCCTTGTCTCCATCTTTGCCGGGCTCATACGCATTGCCGTCAGGCCGTTCACCGTCTATACTTTTTTGGGTTCGATATTCCGGTGCCTCTTCCTCGCCTTCGTCGGTTGGTGGGTTGGCGCGACCTTTGAAAAAATCGCTACCCGCTTGGATTCGATGGAGACGATTGTCTCCATCTTCATGTTGATCGGAATGGTGGGAGCCCTCGGCTACCTGTATCTCAAGCTGAGAAGGTCGAGGTGAATTAAAAGCTCTGGCGTTTTTTAGCTGTATAAGAACTTTGCCGCTTTGACATACAACCTTTTTATTGCCAGTAAGATCGAAGCAATCGCCCCCAGTAATACCCAATACAGGGCTACGTAGAAGATCGGTGTATTAACGGAGAACACCAAAGGCATAGGAATAGCAGAAGACATGTAAATCACCAAGGCCGCGAACAAGGCAATAATCCCTTCTAAGAGGAAGAACACCCTTTGATACCATCTCAATGGTGATTGCCTGATCTGAAGGAGCAAGGCGAGGGGGAGCAAGACAAACAAAAAGGAAATGTATCCCCACATACCCTCGGTGAATATCACCGCAATATCTTTGTAAATTGAATTCTTGAGGATAAGATCTGGTGCTAAAGGCGTTGTATTCAGCCTATACGGTAAGATGACGATGAGGACACTTATGACGACGAAAATAGAGATTACAATAATCCTTTTCATTTTTTCACCTCCTTCAAGCTTCTTGAACTGAAGCTTATCACAGCTATTATAAGGTATCAAGATAACTTCTGGTTGTTGATTGGTAATCCGTAATGACGGAGCGTCACCCACCAACGATGAACATACTGCTCATTCCCCCTCTCCCTTGACGGGAGAGGGCAGGGGTGAGGGTGAA
>CAYHAB010000216.1:0-2711 GCA_964354505.1 uncultured Thermodesulfobacteriota bacterium | reverse complement strand
CAAACTCTGGCGCAACCCAGAAGCCAAGAGAGAAGTAGTAGCGCAGGTCATCGACTATGGAAGTGCTCTCTCCAAATGGAACTTTGACAGGTTGAACGACGCGGCTAAAGACTACACAAAAAAATATGCTGGTGCTGAATCAGGGTTGATAGACTGGGTCGAGAAAGAGATGGGTCCTGTGGAGGGAGGGAAAGATTTCTTTGAGGATACCGTCGCCAAGAATCTGAGACTGGGACGCATTCTTGCTCTAATCGTGGGAGATCGGATACGTGAGTCCGTCGTTGAAATGTTGCACTACGTAAATAAATATCCCGGTCTTGCCATGGATGTTGCCTTGGTAGAACTACAGGCTTATCGCGTTGAGAAAGAACACAATTGGCCTTTGCTAGTTGTACCGCGCATTATTTCTCGTACTGAGATTATTGAGCGTTCAATCGTACAAGTTACCGTTATAGATGGAAAACCCCCGGAAATTGATGTGCAACAGGAAAAAGAAACACCGGGAGACGTGGGGCGGAAGAGAGTTAGTCTGACCGAAGAGGCTTTCTGGGAACTACTAAGGGAAAACACCCAAAGCACTCCAAGCCAGTATGATGTTGCGCGGAATATTATTGATGAATTCAGGGGAGAGAATGGTATCGAAATTATTCCGAGAGAAGGTAGCGTCGTCGTAGCGTTAGGTCTCCCTGAATCAGGTCAACAGATATCGCTTTTTTTTGTTAATAAGAACGCTATGTTAAATGTATGGCCCAAAACTATTGCACGGCAGCTTTCATTGGCAGGGTTTGATGACACGTTAGGAAAAAATTACGAGAAACAAATACGAGAAAACTTGCATATGCCAAAGGACCGTACCGAACTTTCGTGTCATATTTCAAAGGTAGATATTGAAAAGTTCAAGTCGACAGTCAAAGGGTTGATTCAGAAAGTAAGAGTTCATGAGGATAAGTAATAAGTAACTTTTACATGTCGAATAAAGATATAAAAACTGACCGCAAAATCCCTGTGACCTTTTGCGGCAGGTGATATCCGCTGTTGAACTGTTGAATCTAAGATGAATCCAATAGTTTTTGCCGAGGTTATTTTTGAGCGCGCTCTCCGTTTAATAGAGCAGGTAATTCTTTCTTTTCGTTAGAAAACCATCCAACTCTTCCTGCCAACTGGCTTCCAGTTCATCTAGGTCCCTTCCTACTTCCAACCCCTTTCTGGTCTCTTCTCCCCTGCTAGGGGCGGGAGTGAGAGGGATTATAGGTTTTCATCGTTTTTTTTGATTGTCATCGATAGCCCGCCATGGCCGATTTTGGGGGAATAAGGTGCGCACTTTTACATTGCAAATGACACCGTTAATTCTGATGTTTGACATATTCTTCAGAAAGTAATAATATACGGTACAACAATAGGAATGAGACTCGATAGAGAAGGAGCTCTGCATCACGTGATGGTGCGGGGAGGCTAATTTTTGGCAGGTTATCCCGTATCTTGTAACCATATAATCTCATGGTACTATGCGTAAACTACGTGTCGCCATCATCGACCTCGTCACCAAGGCTCCGACGCGAAGATTGTACGCGCGCGTCATGAATGCCAATCTTGCGAGCATCATGCCCCAAGTCGTAGCCGTGTGGTGCGAGCAAGAAGGACATGACGTCACACTCGTGTGCTATACCGGTTTTGAGAATCTGGTAGAGGAGTTGCCAGACAACGTCGACATCGTCTTCATAGGCGCGTTCACGGAGTCTGCTCAACTGGCATACTCGCTGAGCAACCTATTCCGTTCGAACGGCGCTGTCACCGCACTCGGCGGCCCCCATGCCCGTTGCTACCCCCAGGACGCGCAACAATATTTCGACTATGTCCTGGGTTTCACCGACAAAACGGTGATCCGTGATGTTTTGAATGACTGCTCGCAGCACCGGCCAATTGGTATACACAGCACTGCTCAACAGCAGCCCACGGCACTCCCCGGGGTAGTCGAGCGTTGGAAGTTCATCGAGCCGACTCTCCGGAAAGCACCGCTTATCAAGGTCGTGCCGATGATCGGCAGCCTGGGGTGTCCCTACGACTGCAGCTTTTGTATCGATTCCGTCATACCCTATCAGCCATTGGACTTCGATGTCATCAAGGAGGACCTGCGGTTCCTTTCGCGGAAGTTTAGGCGGCCGCGCATAGGCTGGCACGATCCGAACTTCGGGGTCAGATTCGACGACTGCATGGGAGCGATCGAGGAGGCCGTGCCTCCCGGCAGCATTGACTTCATAGCCGAGAGCAGCCTGTCCCTTCTGTCGGAACCGCGCCTGAAGCGGCTCAAACGAAACGGATGCATGGCCATCCTGCCCGGTATTGAGTCGTGGTACGATCTGGGCAACAAATCGAAGACCGGCGCGAAGAATGGGATGGACAAAGTCTTGCAGGTCTCCGAACACGTCAACATGATCTTGAGGTACATACCCTACGTGCAAACCAACTTCGTGCTCGGACTTGACGTGGACGAAGGGTCGGAACCCTTTGAGCTCACGAAACGATTTTTGGATATGTCACCAGGCGCGTTTCCTGCCTATTCCCTGCTTTCTGCGTTTGGACAGGCCGCGCCGTTCAACCTCGAATACCAACGCGCCAACCGCGTACTACCATTCCCGTTCCACTTCCTGAACAACAACCACGCCATGAACGTGAAGCCGAAGAACTATTCCTGGCCTGACTTCTACGATCAC
>CAYHAB010000215.1:0-5808 GCA_964354505.1 uncultured Thermodesulfobacteriota bacterium | reverse complement strand
GCGGGCGCACCCCTTGGGGGCGGAGGCGGCCATAATCGGCAGGGTTGCGGCGGAAAACCCGGGGAAGGTCCTTTTAAAGACCCCTATCGGAGGGCACAGGCTCCTTGAGCCCTTAAGCGGCGAGCAATTTCCCCGGATCTGCTGACGGGTTTCATGCCGTTTACCCGGTGAGGCCCGCAGAAGGTGCTGCACAAGCGATGCCCTTTGGGCTGCTAATCCTCAAACATCTCATTCGGGAGATACTTGGCAACGACGGCGTGGAGAGAATTCGGGGCTGATTGTCCGTTATAGATCAGCTTCAGCGTTTGCAAATCAGATTTCCACATAATGTCACCAGGCGCGAGAACGCAGGTACTCCCCGGCTCGTGCGTCGTGAAGAGCCTATCTTCTTTATAATAGAAATGTTCCTCTGCGTTTTGTTCAACCTCATAGGCGCGCATGAAGGGGGGGATGTCGCCGGGCCTAAACCAGAGCTTGATCTCGTGCTCTGCCTCCTCACGTGTTGCCGAGGCATGGATCAGGTTATCCATCCGCTCTCCAATGACCTCTCCCTTATCGTTCGTCAGGGTAACAACAGTCCCCAGTGAGCGGATACAGCCGGGCCTTTCCTCTCGCGCATTATGGGGGTTGGTGGGGCCGGCGACCTCCCGGACCTTTGCGACGGCGCCCGGGCCTTGATATACAATCGCTATCACCCGCTGCTTATGGGGGGCATCAGGGTAATGAAGGCGTCCCCTGATGTATTCGATGAGCGAGGGGTAGAATACCTTACCGCGATGCTCCGCGTAATGCTCCTCGGCAAGCATCCTGGTGACGCTGACCACCTTGGCGCCGGCAAAGCGCAAGCCGCTGTGGAATTCGGAGAGCTGGGAGAGGACATATCCGGTCAAGGAATTCTTCAGGGCGTCCGGTTTGATGAGCACGAGCGTCTGTTCAAGTTCCTTCTTGTGCATGTTTTTCCCTTTGTCTCATCGTAGATTAACTAACGGCAATCAGCCGCTTAACGCAGTGCTATCGTTTTGAGATGCTCGCACATACATAACAGAGGGGGAGGTGATTGTCAAGGTAAGGCACAAGGCGCGGGCTGCCTTAAAACCTCGGGATCGGTGAACACCCGCACCCTGCCGGGGGGGGTGTTCACGTATTCATGTCCGGTTGACGGCGCACATTAAACCTTTTTGATATACCTGGTGTCTAAAAGGTATAGAACCACCGGCAAAGAGGTGAAGAATCGCACAGAAATAATTATTGGAGGACTCCGATGAAGAAGATAAGGAAAAATATTTTGTTGGCATGTTTGTTTGCTTTGATTTCTTTGGTTTTCATAAATAATGGTTGGGGACACGGTCATGGTGGCGGGGGATACGGTCATCATGGTGGTTGGGGGCACGGTCATGGTGGTTGGGGATACTATCGATATTATGCACCCGTCCCTGTGCCGGTCCCGGTCTACCCCTCCTACAACCGCTACGACCCCACTCCCTACCACCCCTGCTATGCCCTCAACCTGTCGGTCATCAATGTACTGCCGATCGTGGGTGGGAAACCGTATGTGATGGATGTTACTTATAATGGCCGCCTGCTTTACAAAGCCGTCCCCTCGGGGGAGCGCCGGCTGCTCAGGATGCGCAGCTGCGCATTTTCTTCGGACGAAAGGATTGTAACGATTGATGTTAAGGATGGTGACGGTAATTTTATCGGGACCACAACCCGGCCCTTCTCTGTAAACGCTTCCCGGGCCGAGGTTTGGAATATTTCATTGAATGACATTCAACGATGACGTAAGCCCTTAAGGCTCACCACTTTCTCCCCGCCCTTCTGCACCCCTTTTAACAGGGAGGGGCGCACCCCTGCCTGCACAGGACGGCATTTACTTTTTGTGAAAAAAGGGTATAACGTATATGGTGTAAGGGAAGGATTGGGAATTAATGTAATCTAAGAGTTGTTGCTAACACCAAGTCCACCGGGGGTATGCGGGATGAGGCGAGAGGATGGGGTTAACAAATGATCATCGATCGGCAAGCAGTTGAGAAGTTTGAGAAGGAGCAGATCAGAACAGAGAAGGTCAACCTGCACAAGAATTTCGCTATCCTCAATGCCCTGTATGATGAGGCAGTCGCCCTCGGCGTCTTTCCTGTCAAAGACCCCCTTGAAGGGATCGATGTCACTATCAAGATTGCACGGGTCGTGAACCATGTTCCAGCAGCTCCTGGCAAAGATAGCAAGCGAGCTAGATAGGCTCCGTATAGCGTACATGGTCATCGGCGGCCAGGCCGTACTGCTCTATGGAGAGCCGCGGTTAACCAAGGATATCGACATAACGCTGGGGATAGGCGTTGATGGTCTTGCAACGATTACGGATGCCGTCCAAAAGATGGGGCTTAAGACCCTGATTGATGACCCGGAAACCTTTACACGCAAAACAATGGTGCTGCCAGTGGTAGAGGACGCAACCGGTATCCGGGTCGATTTTATCTTTTCTCACTTTCCTTATGAACAGCAGGCGATTGCGAGGGCGCGTGAGGTTACCTTGGGCGCAACTGCGGTGAGGTTTGCCTCCCTCGAAGATGTCGTGATCCATAAGATCATCGCGGGCAGGGGAAGGGATATTGACGACGTCAAGGCGATCCTCTTGAAAAACCCGAACTATGATACTGGATATATCACCAGGTGGCTGAAGGAATTTGACCAATCGTTACAGGAGGACTTTTTAGGGGCCTTCCATAAGATCGTTGAAGAAATTACATGAGAGCTCCCAGCTCACTGCCACAGGGCAATGCGAGGAGAATGGGTTGTACGCTGTTACGTTTTTGTGCTATACAGAAACAACCTGTCCCCTTGAGGCGAACAGGATCAGGGGAGATTGGGATCAAGGAAATATAAGCAAGTCTTACCGACACCAGGCCCACAGGAGCAGGGCATGATGCAGAGGGGTGGGGAGAAAAACCAGACTAAACACTGCAAGGGGCAAAACCGCCCCTTTTTTGTTTGGTGAGCATAAGTTGAAAGGCGCAGGTGGTTAGAATCTTAATTCAAATTTCAAGGTCTGTCACCCCTTGCCCCTCATACTATATTGATTTTATGCTGTATTCTTGGTAGATTAGAACATCCTTGTTGTGCGAGGGTATGAATATATACATTATTTTAAAGATTGCTATGGGGATTCTACTATGACCAAAGAAGATATAAAAAGAATCTTGATCAAGAATAAGAGACTTCTGAAGAGATATAAAGTCAACAAGATTGGAATATTCGGCTCATGTGCGACAGGCAAGATGAAGAAAAAGAGCGATGTTGATTTACTTATCGATTTTGACGAGATGATAGACCTCTTTGATTTTGTCCATCTCTCCGATGAGATCAAGCAGATGCTGAAAGCGAAAGTGGACCTATCGACGCCGGATGCGATTAAACCCTATATCAAACCCAAAATCCTGGGGGAGGTGGAGTGGATTGAGGGATTATAAGCTATACCTCCACGACATAAAAGAAGCCGTAGAGAAGATAGAGGTTTTCACCAAGGGTTTAACTTTTGCAGCGGGATTGCCTATGATGGCGGCGGGGATGTAAGGGTTGAAAGGGTCTATATAATACCAAGGCCAGGCCCAGAAGGATCATGACAGAGAAAATAGCATTAAAATGGCTGAAACAGGCATTGCATGATCTTGAGATGGCCGAGAAAAACATTGCCATTGGCGGCTATGATATTGCAGCCTTTCTTGCCCATCAGTCTGTTGAAAAACTCCTCAAGGCCATTCTTGCCATCAAAGGGGAAAAGGTGCCGAAAACACATTACATTGATGACCTGGCACGAGAGCTCAAGATAGAAAAGGAACTTATCGACAATATCTCTGAATTGACTGTTGACTATACCTTTTCCAGATATCCGGATGTGGCTGAACGCGTACCGTATGAAGAGTATACTGAGGAGATAGCCCGAGAGAAAGTAACAATAGCGCGCAAGATTTTTAAGGAGCTGCGAGCATTCTATAATCATCTTCTGAAAGGGTGAAACAGTGGATCGTCTGATTGAAAAATTCCGCAGAGAAGCCTTGCCGAAGCTCATGGAGGAGTTTAAGCCGGCCAAGGTCATCCTGTTCGGCTCACGAGCTAAAGGTAACGCACAGCAAGGCTCAGACATCGACCTTATCGTCATCTCTCCTTCCTTTAAAAATATCCCTTTTATCAAGCGTATGCCTCTGGTGCTCAAAAAGGTTACCTTCCCAAGCCATGTGGACTATATCTGCTATACCCGAGAGGAATACGAGAACATCAAGGATGCATCCTCGGTGATAATGGATGCGCGGGAGCAATCGGTGGAGCTAACCGTATAATTCTTTTGCAGCAGGATTGCCTATGATGTCAACGTGGGGATGTAAGGGCTGAAAGGGTCTATATAATACCGACACCAGGCCTACAAGGGGGTATGCGGGATGAGGGAAGGAAAAGGGTTGAAGGGGCCAAAGGCCCCTTTTTTGTTTGGCGCACCTCAGGCAACAGCGGCGAATAATCGACCGCTGAAGCGGTGACCCCAGTGATATACATCAAATTTGATGTTGACACACGATGGAATTTACGGTAGAATTTTACGAGACAGAACGAGGCAGATGCCCTGTCCGGGAGTTTTTGAATGGGCTTAAAGAAGCAGACCCCGATGATTTTGCGGCAATCATGGCAGGGCTCGCCAAGCTGCGAACGAGACAGTACCATAGGCCGCCTCTGTCAAAACCTCTGGGGAGTGACCTCTTTGAACTCCGCCATGTGGGGAAACTGAACACCAGAGTGCTTTACTTTTTTGCGAAAGGGCAGCGGATTATTACGGTCCATGGAATACGAAATAAGGCAAAGGCGATCCCCAAACGGGATATTACAGTAGTCTTGGAGAGAAGAGCGGATTGGTTATTGAGGAATCCTTTATGAAACGGACAAATTTTGATCTCTACCTTGAGGAGCAGTTGAAAGACCCGGAGTTCACGGAGCGCTTTAAGAAAGCCGGTGAGGCCTGGGATGTGGCGCTGAAACTTGCCTCGCTCCGTAAGGCCTCCGGCTTGTCCCAGAAAGAGCTGGCACGGCGGGTAGGGACATCGCAGCAGCAGATCAGCCGTCTGGAATCACCCTCGTATGAAGGGCACTCCCTCAGCATGTTGCGTCGGGTTGCCGAGGTCCTCGGCGCAAGCATTCATCTTGAGATCCAGCGCAAGAAACCGGGGAAACCGCTGGTTGTCGCGGAAAGCAAATCCATGTATAGGGTTAAAAGAAAAAAACAATAACCCATGCCGGCAGAGGATGTCACAATTTGTGATATCCTCGCAGAGGAATTGAAAGGCGAGAAAGCGTAAATTCGAATGGAAGAATGTGTGTGGAGCCCCGCAGGAGAGCGCAACATAGAGGACCTAACGCCTGGGCGGGGCGAAATCCCGGCCAAGGCTGACGACCAAAGCGGCTGGGAGAGCCCCACAAAAGAGCGCGGCACAGAATACTAACGCCTGGTGGGGCGACATCTCCCGCTTGGTGGCGGGACAAAAGCCGGGCAAAGGCTGACGGCCTTCTGCTGCTCGGGTCAGCCCGGCAAGGGCTTCTCGTTAAAACAGGTGCTCCGGGAAATGCCTTTCTTGGGAGAAGATAGTTCTTGATTTAGTCATGATATTGAGTAATTTGCGGCCATGACCTCGGAGGCATCTTGTATAAGCGAGGGAACGAAACACCAATCACGATTCACGGTTACATGAGGTAAACCATGCCGGCAATTGCTTCTCTGGAAGATTTGAGATCAGCCCAGCAAGATCTTCTCGCTGCCAGGGATCTGGC
>CAYHAB010000214.1:0-19320 GCA_964354505.1 uncultured Thermodesulfobacteriota bacterium | reverse complement strand
AGATGAAAATTTACAACGCGAGAGAAAAGCAGAGTTAGATGAGCGTTTAGAGAGGGTATCTGATCAACCGTCAGGTCTTGAGTTGCAACAAGCGGTAAGCACACCCGTTATATCAGTTTCCCTCTGTAAGGTTTCGGGGGTGATTTTTGGTCTTCCCGAAAAACAGATAGTAAGGAGCTTTCCCACAAAAAAATGGGTATCAGACTCTTTTATCGAGAGGGGCAAGGTTAAATTAAAGAACAGAGAGATCCCTCTTTTTAATATAGTTCAGGTTTTTAAACTAAGACCTTCAACAGAAGAAAATCCTCTTGTACTCCTTATTAAAGGGAAAGAGGATCGTCCAGCAGCTGTAATCATAGATCAGGCTATATCCCGTGAAGCAATAGAATATCAGCCCATTGAGGGAAGACCCTATATTTTGGGTCAAGGAATATCGCAGAGAGGGAGGGTATGGATCCTCGATGCTGAACAAATATCACCTTAAACGAGGGGGCTGATCGTTTGGTTATGAAGGTTTATGAGAAGACGAGGTGGGTTGATAAGCCTAACCCTGTGGTAAAGGAAATCTTAGATGGAATTGAGATAGGAGTAGTCTTGCTCAACCGAGAGGAAAAGATTATCTTCGCTAACAAGGCATCGGAAGAAATTTTGCAATACAAGAGGGAATTCCTCCTGGGCAAACGTTTTCTCAGCCTTTTTCCCCAAGGTGATAAAGAACTCGACAGGCGAGAAGGAGATGGGAAAATATTTTTTCACAAGAGAGGAGGAGAAGTGCCCCTTAGGCTATTAATTGTTCCCTATCATGACTCTCAGGGGAGAGAGAGGGGCAAGGTGGCAAATTTACAGGATATGACACAGATCTATAAGATGCAGGAAGAGATACTCAAAATAGATCGATTGGCATATCTAGGAGAATTCTCCTCTACTTTGGCTCACGAGATAAGGAATCCTCTTGCAGGAATCAAGACTACCGCTCAAGCTTTAAGTGAGGAGTTAGGGGAGGCTGACCAGAGAAAGGAGTACATTGATCGAATCATCAAAGAGATCGATAGACTCAATGATCTACTACGAACTTTTTTCTCTTTTGCAAAGCCGAAACGTCTTGATCTCATCCCATGTCAGATTCAGGATATTATTAAGGAAGTAAAGGGACTTTTAGTTAAGGAGGCTGAACTACATAGGATTATAATAAAAGAAGCATATGCCGATAATCTGCCCCCTGTCCTCTTAGATTCCAATCAGATGCAGCAGGTTTTCTTAAACCTTTTTCTCAATGCCCTCCAGGCCATGCCTGAAGGCGGAAAATTAATGGTAGAGGTCGATAGAAGGAATTCACAAACGGGATCGGTACAGGTCAAGGTAAAAGATACCGGTAAGGGGATAGCACCTGAACATCTCACCAAGATTTTTGATCCATTTTTTACTACGAAAAGCAAAGGATTAGGGTTGGGACTCGCCATAACACTCAAGATCATAAAGGGACATGGTGGGACGATCGATGTGGAGAGTACTCTAGGAGAAGGAGCTACCTTTATCCTTAATCTCCCCGTGGTGAGGGATGGTAGAGATTAAACCTAACATACTCATTGTTGATGACGATGAGGTGATGTGTAGCACCCTCTCAGACGTCTTGAAAAAGATGTCTTATGAGGTAACTTCTGTTCAAAACGGCAGAGATGTTCTGTACCCACTACAGGAGAAAATTTTTGATCTTATCTTATTAGATGTCAGACTTCCGGACATGAATGGCCTGGAAGTTTTGAAGCAAATCAGGGAGATAGACAGCGACCCCTTTGTTATCGTCATGACCGCTTATGCTGAGGTACAAACAGCAGTAGCTGCCATGAAGGCAGGGGCATATGATTATATCAACAAACCATTTGAGATCGATGAATTGAAATTGGCGATCAAAAAGGCCCTTGAAACCAAAGCACTCAAAGGGGAGGTCCTGAGGCTACGCTCTATACACAAGGACGAAGAAAAAGATGGGGAGATCTGCGGAGTCAGCCCCCAGATGGATGTAGTGCGGGAACTTATCTCATTGGTCAGCCAAACTCCACGAACGCCTGTTTTGATCCAGGGGGAAAGCGGTACGGGAAAAGAGTTAGTTGCCAATGCCATCCACTATCAAAGTCGAAGGCAACAGAAACCGCTCATAAAGATAAATTGCAGCGCTATCCCCGAGGCGTTGTTGGAATCTGAGCTCTTTGGATACGAGAAGGGTGCTTTTACCGATGCGAAAGAGAGTATGCCTGGTCTTATTGAATTGGCCCAGAGTGGTACGGTTTTTTTGGATGAGATATCAGAGATGAAAGCCTCTCTTCAACCGAAGTTGTTGAGGTTTCTAGAGACATATGCCTTAAGGCGGGTAGGGGGCAAGAAGAACATTATGGTCGACGTTAGGATAATTGCTTCCACGAACAAAGATCTCGCTCAATTGGTGGCGAGGGAAGAGTTTCGCAAGGATCTCTATTACCGCATCAAGGTAATGGTGATAGAGTTACCGCCGCTCCGTGATAGAAAAGAAGATATCCCTATTCTTACCGAATACTTTATCAAAAAACTTGGAAGGGAGATGGGGAAGGAAATAAATGGAGTTACTACGCAGACTTTCAATCTTTTATTGGCCTATTCCTGGCCGGGAAATGTACGCGAGTTGAAGAATGTCATAGAGAGGGCGACAATCTTAGTTAAGGGAGACCGGATAACGCCAGAAGATCTCCCTTTAGAATTGAGGAGCAACGAAATGCGAGGAAGCATCACTTTCCCTCGAGAGAAACGGATGGGCGAAGATGGTTTTCTCCCTTTGACCGATATTGAGCGTAACTATATCATGAAGGTTTTACAGGAAAAGAGAGGGAACAAATCAGAGACGGCTAGGATTTTAGGTATCTCTCGCTCAACACTGAGGGAAAAATTAAACCGTTACAGAATAAGCTCTTAATCAGACAAAATTTTTAAGCAAAATGTCATATATATAGGGCATGCTTGACATAGGAAAAAAAGTTTGATATTTTAAACTAAAAGTTTTTGGTGGGATGCCGATGGCTTTTTTGGGAGGAAGAAAAAAGATGGTGCTGGGATTGGATATTGGTACCAGTGCCATCAAATTTGTGGACCTCAAGGATACAGGAAAAGGGTACCAGGTTGAGAATATGGGCCTTACCCCTCTTCCACCCGAGACTATCGTAGATGGGAGTTTGATGGATGCCACAACGGTAGTCGAAGCGATAGGAGCATTGATCTCTCACTATAAAATAAAAAAGCGAGAGGTAGCCGTTTCTTTATCCGGCCATTCGGTAATCGTAAAAAAGATCACCCTTCCGAGGATGACGGAAGCAGAGCTGGAAGAAAATATTTTAGTTGAGGCTGAACGTTACATATCTTTTGATATCAATGATGTAAACATTGACTTTCAGATATTGTCAGCACCGGAAAAGGGCATGGGGGAACACATGGAGGTCCTTCTGGTCACAGCCAAGAAAGAGTTGGTCAATGATTACATTGCAATAGCCAGGGAAGCCGGTTTGAACCCCATGGTTATTGACATCGATTCTTTTGCCTTGGAGAACGTGTACGAACTGAACTACCCCCTGGAAATAGGGGATTTAGTAGCCTTATGTGATATTGGAGCCGGTATAATGAACTTAAATATCGTGAGGGGCGGGAAATCTCTTTTCACGCGAGATATCTCAATTGGGGGAAATCTTTTCACAGAGGAGATTCAAAAGGAATTGAGCATAAATTTTGAAGAGGCAGAAAATCTGAAATTGGGTGGATCATCTGAAAAGGGATCGCCGCACATCATCGACAAGGTATTTGACAAGGCTTCTTCTAATATCGCCCTGGAAATAGCCAAATCTTTGGACTTCTTTACCGCTACGTTCCCTGAGGAGAAGGTAGCACGTCTATATCTTACGGGTGGATGTGCCAAGACCCCACGATTAAGCGAGATCGTTCACGAAAGGGTAAATATACCAGTAGCAATGCTCAACCCCTTTGCAAATATAGCAGTCAATCCACGTGCCGTCGATCCTGAATATCTCAAGGATATCAGTTCATTAATGAGCGTTAGTGTAGGTCTGGCTTCACGAAGGATATAAGATGATCGAGATAAATCTACTCCCTGTCCGCGCAGCAAGAAGGCAGGAGTCAGCTCGATTCCAGCTCACTATGTTTGCCCTCATAATCTTTTTCGTTTTTATCATTGTCGCCTATTTCAGTTGGAGTGTGGGTAAACGTGAGAGAAGGATTGATACACAGTTAAAATTAATCCAGGAAGACCTCGTTCGATTAGAAAAGGAAGTAGGTGAGATAGACGAATTAAAACAGAGAAAGGCCAAACTTGAGCAGAAGCTGGTCGTTATGAGAGATTTGGACAGAGGGAGGTTAAGGGCGGCTTATATATTAGGCGAGTTGAGCCAACGCACACCGGAGAAGATGTGGATTGAGTCCTTAGATAAGAGTGGAAAGAGCTTGAAGATTACCGGAGTGGCCTTGGATAACGAAACTATTGCCAATTTTATGGATGTATTAGGACGTTCGAAATATTTCAATGGAGTGGAACTGGAAATAACTGAGCGAATCGACAGGGGGGGGATGAAGTTGATGCGATTCAGTTTACACTGTTCGACGGCCCTTTAGTGAAGGAGAATCCATGGCGCTATCGCTGGATACCCTAGTAAAGTTGCCCACATTGCACAAGGCAGGAATAGTTGCCATTATCTCGGTGGCCATCTTGGGAACCTACTGGGGAGGTATTCACCAGAAAAAACTGAAAAGGATAACAGCCAAAGAATCTAAGTTAGCCGATCTCATCCGGCAAAGGAATGAAAAGGAAAATATCGCCAAGGAAAAAGATAAACTCAGGGAGGAAGAGACGCGAATGAACGAGGATCTCCAAAATATTAAAACCAAACTGCCGGATCAAAAAGAAATACCTGCTCTATTGAAAGGTATTTCCAATATGAGCCAGGAAGCCGGATTGGATGTTTTACTCTTTAAGCCTCAGGGAGAACAATCTGAGCAATATTACTCCAGGGTGCCGGTAGAACTAAAATTCGTAGGTTCATATCACAAAATAGGGATGTTCTTTTATTACGTGGGGACCCTTCCTCGGATCGTAAATATCGAAAGCTTCAGTATTGCGAACGCGCAACAAAAGAAAAAAGATGAACTCCTATTAAACACCTCCTGTGTAGCAACAACGTATATGTATGTTGAGAGGGCGCCAGCACCTCCACCAAAGGGGGGTGTAGCCCCACCAAAGCAAAATAGGTAGCCGGATAGGTATAGGTATAAGAATGGGCCGAGAAGGAGGGGTTAAGATTTTTTTTATCTTCATCCTCAGTGCCGTTATTGGCTTGTGTATGGTGGGTTGCGATCAGTTGCCCCTTTCCAGAAAAGGAAAGGAACAAAAAGCAACCTCGAAACCACCTCCCCAACCTGCTCCTCAACAGGCCGCCTCATCACCATCAACAGAGCCACCAAAGGAAATAGAGCGTGATTACGTCTACGACCCCACAGGTAAGAGAGACCCTTTTCAGCCATTCATCGCCGCGCAGACCCCCGTCAAACCCGTCGGTGAGGAGATACCAGTTACCCCCTTACAGAAATACGACCTCAGCCAATTGAAATTAGTTGCCATCATCGTTGGGGCAGGAGACGGTAGCGCGATGGTTCAGGATTCTGAGGGGAAGGGGTACATAATCAAGAAGGGTGTGTATGTTGGAACAAATTACGGCAAAGTAAAGGCAGTCCTCAAGGATCGGGTGATCATTGAGGAGCGATATAAAGATTATATGGGTCAAGTGAAAGAAAAAGAGATTATTTTGAGATTGCACCCCACCGGGGAGGAAAAAGGCAAATGAAGAGCCTAAAACAAACGGAAAAGGTGTATTGGTGGGTATTAATAAGCGCCATTATCTTCTTGGCGACGGGGTGCGCCTCCATGGGAAAGGAGGAATCATTACCAATACCAACGGCCACTTCCCATAATCTTATTAAAAAGATAGCGGTCGAAGATAGTACCGAAGAAAAGAGAGTAATGATTGAGGGGGAAAATTCCTTGCCCTATACATTCTTTAACCTCGTCCCCCAGCCTTTGAAGTTGATGGTCAATATACCACAGGCAAAATTGGCTCCGGAAGCCGCTATGCCCATAACGATTAACGATGGTATTATACAGGAGATCACTGCCATCCAGCACGATGAAGACGTCGAGGTGTCCATCAGCCTGAATAAACTGGTCAAGTATCAAGTCCAGAAAGAAGGGAACTTCCTTTATATTGTCGTGAAAAAGCAAAGTCCGCTTCTTGCAAAGGAAGAAGAGAAAAAAGAGGCAATAAGGCAAGAGATACCTCCTGCCGTAAAGGAGGAAGTCATCGAGAAAGAATTGGCTCCTGCTCAGAGGTTAGTCGATGTTTTTCTGGATACCTCTCAAAAAGATAGGATTATTTTACAGCTGAAAGCTGACGGCAAATTAGGAGATTATAATTCCTTTGGTCTGCAGAAACCAACGCGTTTGGTGATAGATCTATGGAAGATAAAGAGGAAGTTTAGCAAAAAGGCTGTTTCGGTTAACTCACCTTATCTCAAAAGGGTGCGTTTTGGTGATTACCCTAAAAAGGTTCGAGTGGTCCTTGATATCCCTTTGAATGTACTCCCCAGCCACAGGGTGGATCGCATCAATAATGTCCTGATGGTCGTGTTGGGTAAGAAGGAAGCAGTGGCAGAAGTAGTATTACCGGTGTTCGAGGAACCCAAGAAGGAAGTGGTCGAGGAAGCAGGCAAGGTTTCTCCTGTAGAACCTGTGGCTGTTAAAGCTACCACCGGAGAGATCATTGGAATAGATTTTAAACAGCTTGAAGATAAATCCAGAATTATTATATCCACCTCAGCAAAGGCCTCGTATAAAGTTGTAAAGGATTCAGAAAATACCGTGCTGATAGACGTGCAAGGAATGACGGTTCCGCCAAAGCTCAGGAGACCCTTGGAGACCCATGAGTTCTCAAGCCCGGTACTCTTGATTACCCCCCTTAATGTTGCGGTCGGCGCTAAAAAGGGCACGCAAATCATCGTGAAACTACGGAAAATGGTAGCCTTCGATGTTAAACAGGAAAATGATAGGATCTACTTAGATTTTGAGAGATCAGAAGAGTTCAAAGGGGAGAAACCGAAACCGATTGAGGTGGTCACCGTCAAAAAGACACCTGTTGAAAAAGCAGTAGAAGCGCCGGCTGAAGTAAAGAAAAGAGAAGAGGTCGTTTCACCCCCGACTGCGCCGAAAGCCGCACCTGCTGTTCCCGCCTTCCGAGAAGGGACAGATCAAAAAATCTAT
Source organism: uncultured Thermodesulfobacteriota bacterium (assembly GCA_964354505.1). Lineage (GTDB taxonomy): Bacteria > Desulfobacterota > B13-G15 > B13-G15 > RBG-16-54-18 > RBG-13-52-11. The sequence goes on along the minus strand of CAYHAB010000214.1, from coordinate 11,981 downwards.
ACAGGAAGGAAAATTACCCTGGATTTTAAGGATGCCGATATCGCTAACATCCTGCGACTCTTTGCCGAGGTGAGCGACCTGAATATCATTGCCTCCGGGGATGTCAAAGGGACGGTTACCGTTAGATTGGTAGACGTCCCGTGGGATCAGGCCTTTGACATCGTCCTCCAGGCAAGCAATCTCGGGTCTGAAAGGATAGGGAATGTCGTCAGGATTGTCCCCTTGACGCGGTTAAGCGTTGAAAAGAAGGATAGAGCAGAGGCAATCAAGTCCACCGAAGAGCTCGAACCCCTTTTCACGGAGGTGATACCGATAAACTACGGTAATGTGCAGGAGATCGGAGACAAGGCAATCAAGCCACTCCTGAGCGGCAGGGGAAAGGTGGTCGTAGATCAACGTACCAATACCCTCATCGTGACGGACATCCGGTCCAACGTAGAAAAGGCAAAGCTGTTAGTGCAAACCCTAGACGCCCAGACCAAGCAGGTCCTGATCCAGGCCAAGGTCATCGAGGCCAACCTCGACTTTGGCCGGGAGCTGGGGATACAGTGGGGAGGGTCTTTCCTAAATGATAAAAAGGGAAAAGCCAATATAACTGCTGAAGGGGCGAGTAGTGGCGATTTGGCGGTGGATCTCCCTGCTGCGGTTGGTTCTGGGGCAGGTGGTGCCATACAATTCGCGATTGCGAATCTGCAAAATACCAAATATCTCCAGGCAAGAATCTCCGCCCTTGAAGAGAAGGGAGACGGGAAAATAATCTCCAGCCCGCGCGTAACTACCTTGGATAATAGAGAAGCATCTATAGAACAGGGGCTGCGCATACCATATTTGAAGATTTCAGCAGATGGCACGGTTACTACTGACTTCATCGAGGCCAACTTGAAATTGACGGTCACCCCCCACGTGACCGCCGACGGTTATATAAGGATGGAGCTCACAATAAAGAAGGATACCCCTGATTCGACTATTACAGTCATGGGTGTTCCATCAATTGACAAGAAAGAAGTGAAGACTGAGGTCTTGGTCAAGGACGGCGAAGTGGTCGTGATAGGGGGAATCTATACGTTTACCAAGAGCACTACCCTTGATGCCGTCCCCCTCTTTTACAAGGTCCCCCTCGTGGGGTGGTTGTTTCAAAAAAAGAAGAAAGAGGATAACAAAAAGGAACTCTTGATCTTTATAGCCCCCACTATTGTACAACCGAGGAGGATCGTAACTCCCTAACACTTTTTTCTTCATACGGTTGTATCTTCTTCAAGGATGGCAGAAGAGGATTGTGCGGATATCACGAAGAATGTTGACCAAAACCCTGATGACAGGGTGCATTTTCCTTCTCTTGTGCCTTTCAACATCCGGTTTATCTTGTAATAGCATCAGTTGGGCCCAGACCGGGCAAAAAATCCCCCCTTCGAGTACTCGGAATTATGCCGTGGTTAAAGAGATCAGATACTGGTCCGGTTCCACTCACACCCGCATTGTCATTGACCTCGACCGCGAGGTAGTCTACAAGGATCAACTTCTCAAAAGAGATATGGCGCTTAAAAAACCGCCGCGCCTCTATATAGATCTCACTGTTGCCAAACTTGGCCCTCAACTCAATGAACCCATAAACATTGAGTCTGGACTTCTCAAGCGGGTCCGTGCCGGACAATACACCCCTGATACCGTGCGCGTCGTGCTGGACTTGGAGAACATTGCCGATTACAAGATCTTTCCCTTGAGCGATCCCTTTCGTGTGGTCATTGATGTTCTGGGTACTTCTAAAGCGCCACAACCAGAGGAGACGACCAAACTGCCCCCTCCCCCCCAGCAACCCCAGTCTTTTAAGCTGGTATTAGATCCTGGCCATGGGGGGGAAGACCCTGGCGCAATAGGGCCGACAGGCCTTAAAGAAAAGGATGTCGTCTTAAAGATCTCCAAGAGTGTGAGAAATAAGGCTAGAACGGAATTGAGATGGAATGTTGTCATGACTCGCGAGGATGATCGCTTTATCCGTCTCGAAGATAGAACTGCCATCGCCACCACAGTGGAAGGAAAACTTTTTGTTTCTATTCATGCCAATGCATGCAAGGACAGGAGAATTTGGGGAATAGAGAGCTTTGTGATCGGTACAACCACTAACAAGGATGCATTGCGACTGGCAGCGAAAGAAAATAACATCTCGCCTCAAAAGGTAAGCGATCTACAAATCATCCTCGCTGACCTTAAACTCAATGACCCTACCAAAGTGATTCCTTCGCGTCAATTGGCCGAATGTGTCCAGATGACCTTGGTGAACAGCCGCCAGAAGAAATACGGTCAGGCAAAGGATCTAGGTGTAAAACAGGCACCTTTTATTGTACTTATGGGGGCGAATATGCCCTCTATCCTGGTTGAGGTCTCTTTTATCAGTAATCCCTTGGAGGAGAAGATGCTGCGGGACCAGCGCTACCTTGATACCTTAGCAGACGCCATCGTAGAGGGGCTCAAAAGATATGCCCAGGATGCCAAGATAGTTGTGCAAGGTTATTCCCCCTTATCTGCTTCCACGGCCCTCAGCTCCAATTGAAGCCTCTGTACCCCTTGCCAAACATTCATCTTTGGATGAAAGGCTATCCGCACTTTGGCGGGGAGTTGTGAGCTCAAATACCCCATGCCAAAGCCGATAACCTCGTAAGTCTTCTTTTTTCCCTTAAGCGAGAATTTTAGCGTATCTTTTCCCATGATCCTGATATCATGAATCGGAAGCCTCTCTCTCGTTGCAAAAATGGGTTTTGGATTGGTTGGCCCATAGGGTGAGAAAAGGGAGAGATAATTTAAGAGTTCAGGCGTGATCTCTTGTAGGTCTATTTCCGCATCGATAAAGATAGTTGGAGTGAAATCAGCATCTCCTAATTTCCTATTAACGGCCTCTTCAAAGCCGTCTCGAAAGGCTTGGATCTTATCGCGACTAATGCTTAGACCGGCGGCATATTTGTGTCCGCCGAACCCTAAGAGGTGTTCCGCACACTCCCGGAGACCTTCATATAAATGGAATCCAGCAATGCTTCGCGCCGACCCTTTACCTTCATCTCCATTTAGGGCAATAAGTATAGTAGGTCGCCCGAACTCATCTGCAAGCCTGGAAGCGACGATCCCGATGACCCCAGGGTGCCAATCGTCTGAGCTGAGAACCATGCTCTTCCGATTGAAAAGCCTATCGCGTACTATAAACTCTTTGGCCTCCCGATACAGCCCCTCTTCGATAGATTGGCGTTCCCGATTGGCGCGATCAAGCTCTGCGGCGATGCTTTGCGCGCTTTCTGACTCATTTGTGAGGAGGAGCTCAACCCCCATCTGGGCATTGGCTATCCTCCCTCCTGCATTAAGGCGTGGTGCCAGACGAAAGGCTACATGCCCTGTGGAGATTTCTTCATTTCCTATGCCGCTTACTTCTTTGAGAGCGATGAGGCCAGGCCGAAGCCTCTTACTCATTTCTTCCAAGCCATACATTAATAAAACTCTATTCAAATCAACGAGGGGGACGATATCCGCTATAGTTCCCAAGGCGACCAGGTCCAGGTAGCGACGCAGGTTCGGTTCCGCACTGTCCCGCCAAAATGCATTATCTCTTAACCTACTGCGCAACGCTACAACGAGATGGAAGGCAACGCCCACACCGGCCAACCCCTTGAAGGGAAAGGGGCAATCTGCTTGGAGTGGATCAAGTACGGCATAGGCAGGAGAGGGCAGGGGAGGGATCTCATGGTGATCTACTACAATAGTATCCATGCCCAGTTGCCGGGCAAGCTGTATCTCCTCTCGGTCGCTGATGCCACAGTCAACACAGATCAAAAGCTTCGTTCCTTGGGCGGCAATTTTTTTGATGGCTTCCGAGTTAAGACCATAGCCTTCTTTTAATCTATGAGGGATATAATAAGAAGGTTGCAACCCTAACGAACGCAGGAAATCTACCAAAAGGGCACAGGCAGTGATACCATCCGCATCATAGTCGCCATAGATTGATATTTGCTCCTGTTTCTGCAAGGCGCGTATTACCCTCTCCACTCCCTTGTCCATATCTTTCATGAGGAAGGGGTTATAGAGATGATGGAGCAGAGGTGAGAGAAACCTTTCCCCGTCCTGTGGGTTTGTGATTCCGCGTTTAATTAAGAGTTGAGCTACTAACGGCGGCATATGAAGCTGTTTACTCAAATTTTCTTTTAATTGGACGGGACATTGGAATATTTCCCATCTTGCATTCATAATTCCAAACTCCCGATTATATCCATTATCTTTTCGATCTCTTTTTCTTTAAGAAAAGTGCCTATCCCTTCTATTATTTCCAACATCGCCGAGGGGTTGATGAAGTTTGCGGTGCCGACCTGAACAGCAGTAGCACCCGCTATCAGAAATTCCAAGGCATCACGGTAATCCATTATACCTCCTACCCCAATGATAGGAATCTTCACTGCTGAAGCAGCTTCCCAGACAGTCTTTAAAGCGATGGGTTTAATGGCCGGACCAGAAAGTCCCCCTGTTACGCCACCCAATACAGGTTTTTTTCGATCAAGATCTATAGCCATGGCTGGGATTGAGTTAATTAAAGTGACGGCCTCAGCCCCTTCTCCTTCAGCTGCCAGGACGATCTCTTTGATATTCGATACTTGAGAAGAAAGTTTAATTATAATAGGCAAATTTGTTGATTTTACTACTTTTTTTGTTATTTGTGCTACAGAGCGAGATGTGCTTCCGAAATGGATGCCACCTGCTTTGATGTTTGGACAGGAGAGGTTCGCCTCTAGAGCAGCTATCCCGTCAAGGGCACAGAGTCTCCTGGAAACCTCGGCATATTCATCGATAGTATACCCAAAAAAATTGACGATAACGGGTACCTTGAACCTCATTAAAAAGGGCAATTTCTGTTGAAAAAATCTCTCAAGGCCCACATTGTGCAGGCCGATGGAGTTTAACATTCCCCCGCGGGTCTCACATATTCTGGGTGGAGGATTGCCTTCATGGGGCGCAAGAGAAATTCCTTTGGTAACAATGGCCCCCAATTTATTGAGATCGATGAGAGGGGCGTATTCTTCACCATAGCCGAAGGTTCCGGACGCAGGCATTACAGGGTTTTGTAGCTCTAATCTTCCTAATTTTACATCAAGGCTCGCCATCATCTCTCCATACGATGTCTTTTGACTCAAATATGGGTCCATCCTTACAGGTACATTTATATCCTTCTTTGGTCTTCACGACGCAACTCAGGCAGGCACCAACTCCACAAGCCATCCATCTCTCAAGGGATATCCAGCAGCGAAACTCCTGCGTTGCGGCAAAGTCTGCCACGGCTTTTAGCATAGGTTCTGGACCGCAGGCATAAATCGCCTTCTTTCTCCCTTTCTTATCGTCCTCATTTTTCAGGAATTTTGTCACGACACCTTTTTCACCACTGGTCCCGTCCTCAGTAGCTATTATGATGCTTATTTCCCTTATTTTAAGAAGCTCAGGTAGACATATGAGATCTTTTTGTGATTTCGCACCATAGAAGAGGTCTAGAGGAGGAGATGACTTTATCAGCCTCAAAACCAAGGGGAAAAGTGGAGCGATTCCCATACCCCCGGCAACAAGTAAAATCTGATAACCTGATGGAGCATCAGGGAAGCCCTTGCCCAAAGGAGCCAAAACTTTGACGGAAGAACCGACAGGTAGTTTTGCTAAGAGTTCCGTTCCGTTCCCCACAACCTTGAAGAGAAAATCCAACTGGGAAGCGTCTTCATCGTTGTCAAAATCGTGTATAGAAAAGGGACGAGGCAAGAGAATATCCTTGTTTCCTTCTATACTCAACATTGCAAATTGTCCGGGTATGACGGGACCGATGGGCTGGGGAAGAAAAAGCTTGAGGCGATGATACAGGAATCCCATCTCCTTATTCTCGGTTATTTCGCCTTTAAGGTAGACGGGATTGCTCATCGCCTTTGGTCCCATATATTCGATCTCCGTAGAAGAACCCCATGATAATAGCGTCTTCACCGGTATCAGAGTAATATTTCTTTCTGACCCCCCATGAAGAAAAACCCACTTTCTGGTAGAGATTTAGGGCAGCCTGATTTCCTTTTCTGGCCTCTAAAAGATACAATATACCTCCTCTTTGATAAGAAAAATCTAGGGTGAAGAGAAGGAGGGAGCGGGCGATCCCTAGCTCACGGAAAGCAGGGTGAGTAGCCAAGTTTAATATATGGACCTCCCCTAAGAACATCCAAAAGATGATATAGCACAAAACGAGATCACCTTGGTTTTCCCGTTTAGATGCCACAAAATGGAAGGAGAGAGGAGAAGACAATTCATCAAGAAACATGCTCTTGGTCCAAGGTGTGGGGAAAGACATCTTCTCAATTTCCATAACTTGATCTAGATGATCCTTCTCCATCTCTCTAATTTTCCATCGCACCATGAGGTGCCTCTCAGATTTGACTATTTTAACTCCTTTAAAAGATACTTTACGTTTTCTTGAAACTTTTCGTGATGAGAAATTTCTATAGCCTTTTTATATGCCTCTTTCGCTTGTTTCTGATCATCAAAGAGATATTTGATGTTCCCCATCTCCAAATAGGCCATGGCAGCAAGCTCATCGCCAGAGGAAGGATTTTCAGCGACAACACTTTGATAGGAATCCAAAGCCTTTTGGTATTCATTGAGGCTAAAATTTGTCTCCCCTTGCCAGCAAACTGCATTTTTTACTACGTTTTTATCCGGTGAATGTGCGGCCATGGCAAGGTAATTAAGAGATGATTCATATTCAAGCCTTTCCACTTTTTTTATGCCTATTTTGAGGGCTGCTTCATAGAACAGCGCATGTGAGGGATGCCTTTTATGTAATATATCAAAATATTTTTCAGCGCCATCTATATCTTCTTTATCTAAGCTAATAGCTATGAGCCTATAGAGGCACCATGGATGCCACGATGACTTTTTGTATTCTTTTATGCTTCTGAGGTAAGCCTTGGTTGCCTCAGATGTATTTCCTAATTCTCTGAATGATTCACCCTGTATCCAAAGCGCTTCACCCATCTTATAAAAATTTGGGTATTCTAATTGCAAAAGATCTATATTAACCAGGCTCTCCTTATATTTTCCTTCTTGAAAAGAGCATAAAGCTATTTTAAAGAGGGCTTCGTAGCGATATGGATCGGCATTGAGAAGGTTGAACCAATAGGGCATTGCTTCCTGGCAGTTTCCTTCGTAGGTATTGAGTTCAGCAAGAATATATTGCGCCAATGACCTTTCCCGCTCAGCGGGGGGCAGTTTCGTTATTTCATAAGTTATCTCCTTAACGCGTGTGAGATCTCCCCGCTTGAGATAACACCATCCCAGATTCAAAAGGGCTTGTCCTCTCATCTGGTTTTGTGGGAAGCGGCTGAGGAACTCTTTAAGGATTTCTATGGCCTCCTGATACCTATCAAGATCAATGTATATCCCTCCCATAAATGACAAGATGTGGGGAAGTCGCGGCGTATGGGGAAAGTTATTTTTTAATGTCAGAAGTTCTTTTAATGCCTCTTCTTTCTTGTCAAACAGGTACAAACATAAACTTTCCCCATAGAGGGCATGAGGAGATAATGAGGATTGAGGGAAATGTTTCAAAAGGGATTGAAATATAATGGCTCCCTTTCTAAAATTTTTTTGCTTAATGTGAATTTCCCCCAACCAATACAGGGTTTCTTCAAGAAGGTCTTCCTTGAATTTGCTGTCCACTACCTCTTGTAGGAAATCTTCCGCCTCACCATATTTTCCTTGTTCATAGAGGGTGAGTCCCAGCCAGAATTTGGCGCAGCAGGACAGAGAAGGAGTAATTTTTCGGTCCTGGAGGGACTTCCTGAGATACATCTCCGATCTCTTGAATTGACCTTCATGAAAGGAAATTTTGCCGAGCAAAACGAGAGAAGAATGATACCAGAGGCTCTCAGGATACTTTGTGACGACAGTGAGGAGATTACTTTGGGCATTGGATGAATCACCTAATTTTTCACAGGTGCGACCCAGCCAAAAATATACCGCATCGTTTGCCCGGAAGGTCTTTTGTGATGCTAACAATTCGGCAAATATCTTCTTGGTTTCAGGAAGCTTGTTCTGTTCGTAAAGGGCTTTCCCCAAAAGATACATAACCTCTTGGACATGGGTATGCTGAGGATATGCTCGCAAAAATTCACGAAATTTTGCTTCAGCAACCTGATAAAAACCTTCATTAAAGGCTCCGGTCCCCACGTGAAAAAGTTCTTGAGGAGATGAACCAAAGGAGGGTAGGGGGGCAAGAATAATACCGAGTAGTAGGAGCAAGGATGTATACCTGAGTAGGCCTTGAGCCTTTTCATTCATTGGCCACTCTTTAACATAGCCTGTATCTTAAACAGGTCTTTTGGGGCATTAACGTTGATAAACGATGCAAGAGAGGGTCTCTCTTTTGAATCTCTTCTTCATCACAAAATCTTACGTGCATTTCATGGAAGAACTTCGTGATCTTAAATTCACCCTCTCCCAAAATTTTTTTAGTAGGTACGATACATCGCTTTGAGTAGAGAGTGTGTAGGAGTTCTAATCCGTTGCCGGTGGAAGGGATGACTACATCGTAGTTAAATCTCTTCTCGGTGAGATGAATGATGAGTTCTGGTTGGAAAAACGGCATGTCACATGCTACACAAAAAACATAATAATTGCTTGCCGTTATGAGACCGGTATAAAGTCTTCCCAACGAACCAGTGCCGGGGATCTCATCCGCAATAATGTGTGCATGGTATTTACTGAATTGGGGAGGTTGATTTGTAATAATGAGAGTCTCGGGGAAGCGGTCTTTGCATGTACCGTAGACATAATCAAAAAGTCGTGATTCTCCAACGTGTATAAAGGCCTTATCCTGTCCCAAACGGCGACTTTTGCCACCCACTAATATAACGCAACTTACATTCCAATCCATAGTTATGCTCTAAATACCACTATTTTTTCTTATAATCAAGGAGGTATTATGAGCTGACTGCAAAACTGTTTAAAAAAAGTTAAAAATACAACTTTCTTGATACAGGATATAGTGATATAATATCTTATTAAAAACTAACTAGTTACACAGACCTAAAGATATAATTCGTGAACAATGTTAATAGGTGTAATCTCTGACACTCACCTTCCAAACCTAACCAAAGACTTCATGGATCTGGTCAAAGATCGATTTTTGGATTGCGACTTGCTGGTCCATGCAGGTGATTTTACCAGTCCAGCGGTTTATTATTATTTAAAAAAAATCACGTCTGGTAATCTTGTAGCCGTATGCGGTAATATGGATCCACCTGAGTTGCGAAGAGTGCTGCCAGAAAAGAAGGTTTTTGAAAAAATGGGGATAAAGTTCGGATTAATACACGGGTGGGGTGGGCCTCATGATTTAGAGGAAAAAATGGAAAGACATTTTAGAAATGACGGAGTGAAGTGCATAATTTACGGACACAGCCACAACAGTGCCAACCACAAGCGTGGAGAAACTCTTTTTTTTAATCCCGGCTCACCTAAAGAAAATTATTACGGGGAATCCGGTAGCATTGGGTACATGTCAATTCAAGACAATGATATTACAGGAGAGATTATAACAATTAAACACTTTAGAAAAGGTTCTCGATATTAGCAAATAAGCCCTGAAGTTAGTCTGATAAGATATATTATGTAAACTAAATTGAATTAAGCAATCCTCATTGCCTGCATTATTAATGGAAAAACCATCTTTTGAGAGATGAGAAAACTAAAGTCATTTATAATAAATATTTCGTAATCACCTGTTTTTAAAGATTTTTCTTGGCTTGATGCTTTAAAAAGGAGTGTTTTATGGCCAGAAAAGGGTTGTCCCGCGGGTTGATCCAGGTTTATACGGGGAATGGGAAGGGTAAGACTACTGCTGCCCTAGGCCTTGCATTCCGAGCAGCAGGACACGGATTTAAAACCTTCATTATTCAGTTTATGAAGGGAAGTATCGAATCTGGAGAGCTGGAGGCGGCCAAAATATTGGCACCCAACCTAACGATCAGACAAATGGGGCGCGAGTCCCTTGTGAGGCGCGAAAACCCTGATCCTGAAGACATCAAATTGGCCCATGAGGCTATAATCTTGGCACGAGAAGTAATATTAGGTGGGGAATATGATATCGTAGTCTTAGATGAAATCAACGTGGCAGTAGACTTTGGGCTTATACAGAAAGAAAAGGTTCTGAAACTGCTGGATGAACGCCCCTCAAACGTGGAATTGATCCTTACGGGGCGTTATGCCGCGCAAGAGATTATTGATCGGGCCGATTTGGTCACGGAGATGGCGGAAATAAAACATTACTATCAAAGAGGAATTCAATCCAGAGTCGGGATAGAAAAATAGGTTCATTCATACCCCTCCTCCCCTACCCTTTTCTTTTACTTCGGGCGTCGGTTCCTCTCCGGAAATTCGATACTCCTCCTCGATCCACTTGCCAAGATCGATGAGCTTACACTTTTGAGAACAAAAAGGACGATAAGGGTTATCGTCCCAAAGGATTACCTTTCCGCAGCGGGGGCACAGGGCTCTCATTTTTTCTTCCGCCATATACTACTCTCTGGTGCACCTTTTTCCAATGCAGCAAAATCCTTGAGGAGGTCTTCCTGTTTCTTGGTGAGATTTTTTGGTACCCGGACGGCGGCTTGTATAATTTGATCCCCCTTACCACGGCCGTGGAGGTGTGGAATCCCTTCACCCCTCAACCTGAATATATCTCCAGGCTGGGTCCCTTTAGGGATCCGGATCTTCTTGGTGCCATCCAAAGTAGGAACTTCGATTTCACCTCCGAGGGCGGCCATGGTTAAGGGGATGGAAACGCGGAAAATAATATCATCATTTTCCCTCTCGAGAAACTCGTGGGGTTCCACATGGATGATGACATACAGATCACCTGGAGGACCGCCTCTTTCCCCTGCCTCACCTTCTCCTCTCAGCCTGAGACGGGAACCGGTATCAACTCCGGAAGGGATCTTAAGGGAAACCTTCTTTCGCTTCTTTACGAGACCTGCCCCGCCGCATGGCTTGCACGGATCGGTGATCACCCTCCCTTCTCCACGGCAATAAGAGCACGTGGTGCTGATGGTAAAAAAGCCGTGGGACCTATTAACTTGTCCCCTTCCTTGGCAATGGGGACACATTTGAGGTGCAGAACCGACTTTGGCTCCTGTTCCGTTGCACACATCGCAACGCCCTCTTTTGAAGATCTCGATCTCGGTTTCCATACCAAAGGCAGCGTCGGAAAGAAATATCTTCAAATCATACCGAAGATCGGCGCCAGGGCTTGCGCCCCTTCGGGTGGCGCGAGGGGAAAAACCGAAGAATTCATCGAAGATGTCGCTGAATGAGGAAAATATGTCATCAAAGTCTCTAAACCCAGTGAATCCGGTGCTCTTGAGGCCATCGTGACCGTAAAAGTCGTATATTTCCCTCTTGTTTGGGTCCCTGAGGACCTCGTAGGCCTCTGATGCCTCCTTGAACCTTTCTTCAGCCTCTTGGTCGCTCGGATTGCGATCGGGGTGATATTGCAAGGCCGTCCGTCGATACGCCTTTTTTATCTCCTCTTCTGAGGCGTTACGAGGCACTCCCAATGTTTCATAATAATCCTTTTTGGCCATGATCTTTTAATACAATAAGGTTACTTAATCTCATAATATAATAACCGTTGACACACTTTTCAATATCTGATTCAATAACCGCGACATACTGAGGGGGATATTGAGGTGTATAATCCTTACTTTTTTAACGTCGCTATGTTTATCTATATTATCACCTTTTTGTGTTACCTCCTCTTTCTTGTAACAAAAAAACAGATGGTAGGCAGGTTTGCCTTCTGGGTCATCCTCATTGGTTTTTTCATTCACCTCGCGGGGTTATTGATTCGCTGGTGGGAAAGTTATCTGATGGGTTACGGATATATCCCGCTCGCTAATATGTACGAATCACTTGTCTTTTTTTCCTGGACCATC
>CAYHAB010000213.1:0-4284 GCA_964354505.1 uncultured Thermodesulfobacteriota bacterium | reverse complement strand
CTCCACTCCTTTCCAGACGCACCCTGATCACTATGGACACACTCCCAAGGCTAACGCTGTTCATAATCGGTCTATTCAATCTTCCGTATCACAGGAGATGATGATAACAGAGGCCTTTCATAAATTCTCATTGATCTCATAAGGCGTTATGGTATCATGTCTTGACTATGAAAGGGAATACCCATTGCTTCACCGTCTTCGCCAAGATACCCGAGCGTTTAAAACCCCTCGAGGAATTGGCCTATAACCTCTGGTTCTCTTGGGACGTAGAGACAGCGGAGATCTTTCAACGCCTGGACCCCTACCTCTGGGATGAAACCCGACACAATCCCGTCCTCCTGCTCTCCCGCTTAAACCCCGACCGTATGAACGAAGTGGAGAGCGACGGGGCATTTCTGGCCTCTATGGAGAGGGTCTATAAAGATTTTAAGGAGTATCTTGCCAGGTCCCATTTTACCGACTACCATCCGTTACGGGCGCAGTCTCTCATCGCCTATTTCTCGGCTGAATATGGATTGACCGATTGTCTCCCCTTCTTCCATGGAGGTCTGGGCGTGCTGGCGGCCGATCACCTGAAATCAGCCAGTGACCTCAACCTCCCCATGGTGGGCGTGGGGCTGCTCTATCAATACGGTGCCTTTCGTCAAGTGCTCACCTCCGAGGGGGAACAGCGGGAAATCCTTCCCGAAATCGACTTCTACCACATGCCGCTGCGTCTGGAGAAGAATCCCGACGGTAGCCCCCTCACTATTCAGATTGAGTTCAACGATGAAAAGGCCGTGGCCCAGATATGGCGGGTCACGGTAGGACGAATTCCGCTCTACCTCCTCGACACCAACATCCCCGAAAACCCCCCCTCTATCCGGCAGATCACCATCCGCCTCTATGCCGATGAACGGGAGATGCGTCTCAAGCAGGAGATATTGTTAGGAATCGGCGGCGTTCGGGCCTTGCGGGCCCTGGGCCTTAATCCCACTATTTATCACATAAACGAGGGGCATCCCGCTTTTGCAGGATTGGAGCGCATCAGATTGCTCCAGGAAGAGGAGGGGGTACCGTTTGATGTTGCCCTCCTCACGGTCATGGCCGGCAATTGCTTTACCACCCACACCTCGGTACCGGCAGGGATCGAAGTATTTGATCCCAGGCTCATCAAGGGCTACTTTGCCCACTACCTCCAGTACCTTGATATACCCATCAATACCCTCCTTGACCTCGGCCGCCGAGAACCAGGAAACGCTTCGGAACCCTTTTGTATGAATATCCTGGCGATGAAGCTCGCAGGGCATATTAACGCTGTGAGCCACCTCCACCAAAAGGTCTCCCAAAGGCTCTGGCATCAGCTCTGGCCCGCCATACCTGTTGAAGATGTCCCTATAAAGTCCATAACCAACGGCATCCACATCCCCTCGTGGATCTCTCCTGATGCTGCTGCTCTCTATAGCCAGTATCTCGGACCGCACTGGTCGGAAGACCCGGACAACGTAAAGGTCTGGAAGAGGGCGACGAAGATCCCTGACGAAGGACTGTGGGGCGTTAAGGAGAGGAGGCGCGTCAACCTCATCTCCTTCTGCCGCAGGCGCCTGCGTGAACAAATTATCAGGAGAGGGGCTTCGGGAGTGGAGATCGCCCAGGCCGAGGAGGTCTTAAACCCCGACGCCTTGACCATCGTCTGGGCTCGGCGGATGGCGGCCTATAAGAGGCCCACCCTCTTATTCAAAGACCCGGACAGGCTCGCCCAAATCGTAAACCACCCCTCTCGTCCCGCCCAGGTCATCATCGCCGGAAAGGCCCACCAGAGCGATGATGTGGCAAAGAAGCTGATCAAGGAGATCATCGCCCTTACCAGAGAAGAACGTTTTCGGAGACAGGTGGTCTTTATCGAAGATTACGATCTCGAAATGGCGCGCTATCTCGTGGAGGGGGCCGATGTCTGGCTCAGCACCCCGAGACGGCCCAATGAGGCCTGCGGCACCAGCGGCATGAAGGCAGTCGCCAATGGGGCCCTCCATATGAGCACCTCGGATGGATGGTGGGCGGAGGCCTATCAGCCAGAGCTAGGGTGGCTCATCGGAAGCGGCGAAGACTACGACGATGTCAACTATCAGGATGAGCTTGAGACCAAATCCCTCTACAGCCTCCTGGAGCATGACGTAATCCCCCTCTTCTACGAACGAGGGCTCAATGGATTGCCGAGGAATTGGATCAAAAAAATGAAGGCCTCCATGGTATCCCTCTGCCCTCGATTCAACACCCATCGGATGCTGGAGGAATATACGGAATGGTTCTACCGGCCGGCTCAAACCTATACAGAGGGACTTTCCGCACAAGACATGGCCGAGGCCAAGGCCCTGGCTGAATGGTACCGCAGGATCGAGGCGAACTGGGCAAAGGTGTCGATCGTAGAGGTGAAACAAGAAGGCCCTGATGAGTTGGCAATAGGAGAGAAATTAAAGATAACGGCCTTGGTTCATCTCGGCGAATTGATGCCGGAAGACGTCAAGGCAGAAGTCTATTACGGGCAACTCAACCCAGAGGGAGAGCTTGCCGATCGAAAACTCCTCCTCATGGAGCCCATCCACTCTGAAAACGGCGTCTATCTCTTCCGCTCAATGTTGGTTTGCAGACAGACGGGCAAGTTCGGGTACCATATCCGCATCTCACCCCACCATTCCAACCTGATGTCCTCTCACTATTCCCAGGGATTACTGGTCACCTGGGGATAGGAGAAAGGTCTATAGGAGCCTCTTTAACTTTCAAAGATGATCTTCCCGGTATCCTTAAGATTGTAGCCGGGGAGGGTACGGATAAGTCTTTGAATCGGCAGGGGGTCTACGTAGGAGAGAAAACCCTGCATAATCTGTGTGGGCCATAGCTCCTTTGGTATAACCAGGTCAAAGCGCTCCTCTCGGAGGGGGATGAAGTCCAGCGGCAGGAGGTGCGCTACATACTCGATTCCCAGACCCACATCCGCCTCTCCAAACAAGACCTTTAAAGCCACCTCCACATGAGTATCAACCTCATCGGCAAAACCGACGATCTCTTTTCCCGCTAACCCCTTTTCGTTTAAAAGATATTCGAGGAGGACCCTGGTGCCTGATCCTTCATTCCTATTGATGAACCGCAGGCCCTTTTTAACCACATCCTCCAAGCCCTTGATCCCCAGGGGATTGCCCTTCTGGACAAAGAGTCCTTGCCCTCGGTAACAGAGATTCACGACGATGTACCTCTGCGAAGTGAGGTGCCTGTTGAGAAAGGGGAGATTATACTCCCCGGTCTCCACATCCAAGAGATGGGCGCAACAGGCATGACCCTTCTTGTGCGCGAGGGCCTCGATGCCCCTCATGCTCCCTACGGAAGAATAGAAGGTAAGTGATTGGGGGAATTGTTCCCGGGAATAGAGGGCCAACAGGCGCGCCAGGAGGATATCATCGCTCCCCACCATGTATATATCCTTTTCCCGCTGCACACGCTCATCGATCCAGCGCGCGATATGCCCTTTGGGAAAGAGCCATTTCCCTGCAATCCTCACATGGGGGATACCCCCCTGCCTGATGAGCTGATACACCTTTTTCTCATTGAGGCGGAGGAAATCGGCCAGCTCCTTGGTGGTGAGCAGCTCTTCCATAGTTGACTACCTAACACAGGCGATCAGCCGTGTCAATATTAACGTAAAATGGCCTATAAGTAACAAAAAATTACTTATAATTTCTTGTATTGACTTTTTATTACAAAAATACTAAGGGATGTTGAATCGGCAGAGATTATCATCTCCTGTTGATTAAAGACGTTCTTTTTAATAGAATTTTTAGCACCAAAAAAAGTGCAGAAATGATGAAGATTTTAAAAAGAAACGAGGTGAAAGGGGGTGATAAGAGCAAAGGAAGGTGCAGGAAAGGAGGTGAGAGAAAAAGGGCGAAGGCAGACCCTGACTGGACATGATGATAAGAAGTGGATGTAACGGGTTTTGTAGGTTATTGCTGCATTGTGTTTGTGAAGCGCTTTATCATAGTGCGAGTAACGCGAGTAAAAAAAGAGAAACTTCAAATCTACTTAAGGAGGAACGACTATGAAAAAGATATTAGTGACCGCAGCTGCCGTGGGGCTTGCTTTTGTGCTGGCTGGTACCGCTCAGGCTGCTGATTTGTCGGCGAGCGGGTATATCGGCGTGACGGGACAGGTATTTAAAAACGTTCAAGATGCTGCGTCAGCCGGAAGACTGGACGAGATGGGGGCCTTTTTGGGCATGCGGGCACGGCTAGGTTTCACCGTCCGGGCGAGCGA
>CAYHAB010000212.1:0-3918 GCA_964354505.1 uncultured Thermodesulfobacteriota bacterium | reverse complement strand
ATCCTGTTGTTTCATCCCTTGGCCCCCTCTAGCCATAGAAATCCATGTTCGTCAAGCCTTATCTTCTTCGCTTCTGGCACGAAAAGGGTTGTTGTCGGCGACTCGATGACAGCCAGCCCCTGAACTTCGTTGCCGGGCTTTAATCGACCCATCTCATACAACATTGCGTTGCACCAGCGTTTCCCTCTGTAGACGTCTCTCTTACCTTTGAGCGCCCCCTTGGGCGGCTGTTTGCCTTCGAGTGCATACTTTCTTATTGCGGGCTTGGGTTTTGCGACGCTGGCGCGAATCCCGAGCTCCAGTATCTGATAACCTACCTCTGGATACCTGGCTACCAGTGAGAAAAGCGCGCTGTATTTGTTCTCAAAGGCGCTTATAAGTCGATCCATGTCCTTGCCGCTGTTCACCCTCTTGACTGGGGACTCGACCTCCACCTCTTCCATCTGATTGAAGTATCGTACATAGGCAATTTGCTCCAGTTTAATTTCAGCCTCATCAAAACCTTCCTCTTTCATCTCCTTCAAGGCCAATCTTTCCAACTCGTCCCATCCCATGTTCAATATCGACCCCATGAATACCTTTTGGTTTTCATCAGCACCCCATGGTATGACCAAACCAGTCGACTTCTGGTACGAGTGAACGTAGTCTACAGATGTACAGCCGAAGGCGGAAAAGGCTGCAGCGAAGGGAACAGTAAACACCCCTTTCAGGGGTACGCCATCGGTGTAGCCAGCCACGAACATGGGCCCTGCCCCACCATAGGCAATCAGATAGTAATCCGCTGGCGATAGCCCCCTCACGCCAATAACGGACCTGATGTGTTCTCTCATTCTGAGAGTAATAAGATCGATAACCCCCTCGGCAAAATCGTATGGATCAAGACCTAATGGCTCAGCACACTTCTCCTTGATTGCTTTATAGGCCACATCCTTATACACCTTTAGTGTGCCCCCGAGGTGATAATCAGGGTTCAGAATACCAAGGATGAGGCAGCAGTCCATCACGGTAGGTGTCTCGTTTCCCCGATTGTAGCAGGATGGCCCTGGATCAGCTCCAGCGCTCTGAGGACCTATTTCTACTCTTTTGGTCTCTGGGTCAAGCTTGATGTACATACCGGTCCCAGCACCAATGCTATCCACCACCACAGTCGGTATGTTAAATATGTAACGGGCCATCTCCACTTCACGCACCAGTGTGGGTTTACCACCAGTAATCAGTCCCACATCAAGAGTGGTACCACCCATGTCTGTGCAGACCAAATTGGGAATATCCAAGATCGTGGCCAAGTACTGTCCACCGATCAAACCACCAACGGGGCCGGACATCGCGGCTTCCTGCAGCCTTGGGTATCTGACATTGGCAATGCCTCCAGAGCTCAATACGATCTGCAACGGATGCTGATAACCGCTACCTCGGAGCTTGTCTTCAATCCCGAGTAGCTGCTTTCTCGCTGGTTCAGCAGCGTAAGCATGGAGCAGCGTACTGGTTAATCTGGCTATCTCCCCCCTTAGTGGGCAGATCTGCGAGGACAGATAGACAGGTACTTGGCTCCCTTTCTCTTTCATAACCTCACCAGCTATATTGCCAATTGTCAGTTCATGCATAGGGTTGAGATAAGAGCAAATAAGCCACACCACTATCCCTTCAACATCTTTCGATAAAAGATATTCTACTGCTTTCCTGGCTTCATGCTCGTATACCGGAATCGCCGGCTCTCCCAACACACTTATCCTCTCCGTCACACCTCTTATCAACTTCTTGGGTGTTAGCGGCTCATTATGGATGTGGGTTGCGAAATGGAGTCTGTCTTCCCAAGTGTAGCCAGCGTAGGTCTGTTTGGCGCGCTCGTGAAGCAGAACATCTTCCTGACCTTTGGTGCATATCAGACCCAACCTTCGCCCTGTTCCAGTCACAAATGTATTGATTATGGTAGTACCGGAGTAAACACAGGTCTCAACATGAGGCAGAAACCTCTTTGCTTCCTTTTCCCAATTGATCCCCCAATACTCGAAGCCGTGGCTCAGCGAATTCCAGAAGCCCATTGCTTCATTTTGGGGTGTAGTCGTAGCCTTGCCAATGATGAAATCGCCGTTGCTGTCGACAATAAACGTGTCAGTCATAGTACCACCGGAATCGCTGCCTATGAGCTTGATCCTTCTCTTCTTGTCTATTTCCAATTCTTCCTCCTTGGCAATCTTCGCTACTAAACGTCAGCAGCGATGGAGTTTGATGATAGTTACCCGTTGTGCCTACCAGCCAAAGCTCGTCTGGATAGTCACCTTTTACAGGCAGGTTGATGCAATACTCCTTCAGTTATCCCATGAACGTGGACGTCAACGCACTGCGTAAAGCTCTTGGGTAGCGATGGGATACATACCAGCGACAAAGGGGAATCTAATCTCATACCCACTTCTCTTTATGTGGCATCAACGAGGCTAACCCTTTGCGCCCTTGATTGCCACGCTTCGCCGGTGACTTCCGGCGATCAGCGAGGTATCCCGTCTGGGCTAGAGTGCATTCTAGACTCGTAGCTCCGTGGCTGTCAAGTCATACACAAGCGGAAAACTAGGTATGCGGCCACTCCTGCCGCCAAGGGTGTAGCATCTTCGAAACCTTTCGCTCAAGCCCAAGCATTATGCTAACTCCTGTGCAAACCAAGTCGGTCCAGTGGTGAGAACCTTTGATGCTGTAGCTTTATGTGGTCGGAGGACAGGCTTGGTATCCGTACCTCTTCTCATTGACTAGCAGGCCTGCAACAAGCTCTCTAGCAAAATCGACGTCAGGGTTGAGGTGATAACCCGCAGATTCAGCATCTACTTTGAGCCTATTGTAGGTAGTGTTGACTTCTTGTGCATTGGTACTGGTTTGCTCTGTCACGTTTTGAGTGCCTGCCGTATCTCGTCTTCTCGGAAACCAGCGATGCATTTCTTGTTGTCAATCACGATCGTGGGGAAATTACAGGCCGGATTCCATTTCCTTATGACATCCAGTGTTTTCTTTTTGTCATCGTCTTCAAGAAGGTCAACATACTCATAATTGTATTCGACTCCCAGACTGTCCAGTAGTGATCTAGTCTTCCTGCACCATACGCAGGTGCTCAGAGCATAGAGCATTATTTGCCCCTTCTTCTTCCCGGCGACATGTTCTATAGCCATCTTCTACTCCTTCAAGATCGCTGGTCAATCGTGATTTTGATCTTCATTACCGTCTCTACGTATTGTTCACCTCAACAACAAGCCCACGATAGGCTCGATGTCGGGCAGCTGCGACGTCGGGTAGACCTGAGCAAAGATGACTTTCTGGTCTTCGTCTACCAGTATGTTTGCTCTCTCACAGAAGCCATCTTTATCTCTGAAGATGCCGTAGGATTTCGCTACTTCTCCGTGAGGCCAGAAGTCAGATAGCAGTCTCGTGTTCTTAATATCCATTGATTGTGCCCACGCCTTATTTGAGGGCACAGAGTCAACTCCGATGCCCAGGGCAACAGTATTTGACTCGTCAAAACGAAGGTGGTTTTCCTCGAGCGACCTCATCTGATCATGGCAGACCGCCGTCCAGGCAAGAGGTCTAAAAGAAAGTAACACCTTCTTGCCCTTGAAACTTGAAAGTCTTACGGTTTTGCCATTCTGGTCTTTGAGGACAAAATCCGGGGCTTTACTGCCTACATTTATCATCTTCCCTCCTCTATCTATTACTGGTAAATACAGACTTCGTAACCAAGCAGGGTGAATCTGCCGCCTTATTGGCGAGCCTTGTCAATCAACTCCTGTCTGCGTCTTCGGTATTCAACTATGGGCCGATCGGCCTGGAACAGTTGTTCGCTGATTTGCAGGGCAGATGCCTTGGGTTGCTGCGTAACCACCACTCTCCGGTCTTGGTGAGTAATAATGAGGTTATAGGGCATAGACAACCGAGTTA
>CAYHAB010000211.1:0-4045 GCA_964354505.1 uncultured Thermodesulfobacteriota bacterium | reverse complement strand
CCGCATTAGGCGTCAACTCTTGCCCGGCTATAGTCCCGACGCCAGTTGGGGGATGTCGCCCCACCGAGGAGTTCCTCATGCCGTGTTGCGCTCGTCCATGGGGCTCCACAACATTCTTTCATTCAGACTCTCCGCCATTTTTTAAAAGCCGTTTTCAGTTCATGTAGGTCTTTGGCATTCAGAAGATCTTTCTGGCATGATTTTAAATCTTCAAGGGAAGCGATAGCGGGCATAGTTTACCTCATGTAACCGTAAATCGTGCCTTCTTCCCCGTCATGCCGATTTTCATTATGTATCATCTAAACGCCTTCACGTAATCCTCAAACACGAAAATGCGGTTGCGCTGATAGCCCGTAATTTCTTTCAGAAGCCCTTTTGTGAGAAATTCCTGCACCAGATCATTGGCCGCCTTAGGGGATAGTCCGGTAATATTCTGAACATCCTTGATTTGAACTACAGGTTTAGAAAACAGGCCATGTAAAAGAGTTTGCCCTTGCTTTGCACGTTTTCCAAAAGCGGCAATGATTTTTTCACGCTCTGCTTTCAGATCAATGATTTTTACGAGTGTGGCAACGCCTGTTTCTGCGGTCTGAATAATGCCGACAAGAAAATACCGTATCCATTGTCCCAGATCGTTTTTTGATCTGACGAGCGAGAGGTTATCGTAATAAAGCGATTTGTCCTCTTCGAAAAAGGAGGAGAGATAGAGAAGCGGTTTTTCAAGGATACCTTTACTTACCAGATAAAGCGTTATTAAAAGCCTCCCGACCCTCCCGTTGCCGTCAAGGAAAGGATGGATTGTTTCAAACTGATAATGGGCAATTGCAATGCGTATCAGGTGCGGCACTTTGATTAATTTACTATGTAAGAATAGTTCCAGGTCAGACATCAATTCTGGCACCTCGGTATGAATAGGCGGAATAAAGATCGCGTCGCTCAAACTTGCCCCGCCGATCCAGTTCTGAGATGTTCTGAATTCTCCGGGTATTTTATGTTTTCCCCTTACGCTCGAAAGCAATATTTTATGCGTTTCTTTGATGAGCCTGTTTGATAAAGAAATGGTCTTTAATTCTTCAATGGCTTTGTTCATTGCGATTACGTAATTGTTGACTTCCTGCCAGTCGTCCCGCTTTTCTGGGTCTAATTCCTTTTCAGCAATAAGAGCTTCTTCAATGTTTGTTCTTGTCCCTTCTATCCGGCTGGACACAACAGCTTCTTTAAACACATGCATGATGATGAACATGCCGATATCGGGTACAAATCGGGAAAAGGAATTGAGCTCGCCCAGTTTGAGAGAAGCCTTTTCAAGCAGTTCATTAATGGATGGATCAGTCCAGAAAAAAGAGTGGTTGATTTTTTCCGGCAGAAAATACCGGTATTGGTAACCTTTATGCGTTGAACCTGCCTTAAAATCAGCAATATTCATGTTTTGCTCCAGGGTAAAATACAGGATAGCTTATTTTACTATAAGCCGCCAAGGTAAAACAAGAAAAAGTTAATGTACTATCCCCTGGTTTTCCCGACCTGCCGCGGCCCAGCCAGAACCTGGATGAATTGCCGGGGCTTTCACGCCGAGCTTTACTATCTTATGTCGTTGGCTTTTTAAGGTAGAAGGAAAAGGCCATGCCGATGAGGGAGATTGCTCCCGCAACTAAAAAAGGGATGGTAAAGGAACCGCTCATATCTGCGAGATAGCCGCCGAGGACCGGCCCGATGGCCTGCCCGATCCCGAAGAAGAGTGTAATGAAACCCAGTCCGGCCGGGGCGAGGCGGGGGCCGACGGCATCGCCTGCCGCAGAGGCCATAATAGTAGGAATGCTCCAGGCGGTAAGACCGAACATAACGGCAGAGACGTAAAACCCGAACTTAACCTTGATGACCGCATATATGATATAGGAAAGCCCCAATACTAAGTAGGCAAGGGCTGCACCGTGGCTGCGGCCCAGTCGGTCCGAGATGCC
Source organism: uncultured Thermodesulfobacteriota bacterium (assembly GCA_964354505.1). Classification (GTDB taxonomy): domain Bacteria; phylum Desulfobacterota; class B13-G15; order B13-G15; family RBG-16-54-18; genus RBG-13-52-11. The sequence continues at coordinate 2,084 of CAYHAB010000211.1, read as the reverse complement.
GCCCCATAGCACACCGCACACGATGCTCAATCCCCCAACCATGGCCCAGAGCCCGCCGGCTTCCGCCTGAGAGAGCCCCATTTCTTTAACAAGGTAGGCGGCAAAAAAAATCATGTAGATGATATAAGACATACCATAGAAGAAATAGGTTACCCCTAAGTACCACACCGATCCCATCCCGTATACCTTCTTCCAATCCAGGCTGGATACCTTGTGAGAAGTATTTACCGAATCATGCCCAGCGCCCACTTGTTGCAACCCTTTTTCTTCCGGCCTGCTGCGGATAAAGAAGAATACAATACAGGCGATGACCAATACGGCACTGCCGAGAAAAAACCAGGAATACCGCCAACCGTCGGAGCCGTAAGCGGTAAGGATGGGGGGCACGATCAATCCGGAGATCAGGGTGCCTGCCCCAATGCCGCCGGCAACGATCCCCGTGGCAAATCCCCTTTTTCGCATGGCGAACCAGGCGGATCCAAGGGCCATGGCCGGAACGTAGGCTGCTCCGTTGCCTAAGCCTGTAAGAAGCCGCATCGCGAAGGCGAATCCAAAGGAGTTGGCCAGACCTGTGAGGAGCATGGTTCCCCCCATGACGATGAGGGCAAGGGTGATAACGATACGCGTGCCGAACCGGGCAGCCAGGAACCCCCCGATAATGGCCATGGTGAGATAGCCGATGAAATTGCCGGTGCCGAGGAGGCCGAGCTGCGTGTAATCGAGCTTAAAGCCGTCTTTCATGGCCGGGAGGATGATCGTGTAGGCCATGCGGCCGAAACCATGAGCGGCGATCGTGGTGAGAAGTCCCGTAAAAACGACGATCCAGCCGTAATGCAGTTTTCTCGCTTTCATGACGTTCTCCCTTGACTGCACAAGAACGCGTTTCAGGAGGAGGCTTACGCCATCTCCCGCACGATCTCCACGACTGCCTTACGCGCCCGGCGCACCCCCTGAATAAGCCGCGGCGAGAAAAAGCAAGGGCGCCAGCTTTCCCTGGAGAGCTCGTCGGTGACCACCAGCAACCCCCCCACGGCCACCTGTTGGGCCATGCCAAAGGCAAAGAGGGCGGCAAGCTCCATCTCTACCCCCAGCACGCCTGCTGCCTGATATTGCTTTACCTTCCCCTTGGTCTCCCGATAGATGGCGTCGGTGGTCCATATCTTGCCCTGATGAAAGGGGACTTTTGTGCGCTCAAGGCACTGAAAGATAACGCCTTGGGTCTCCTGGTCGGGTTCCGCGGGAACACCGGCGGGAAGATAGTGGAAGGAGGTCCCCTCCTCCCTGATGGCCTCGGTGGGGCAGATGATGTCCCCGGCCCGTATCCCCGGTTGCAGCGATCCGCAATAGCCCACGAAGAGGAGCTTCTTCATGCCGAAAGCGGCGAGCTCCTCGGCCAGGGCCACGCAATTGGGGGCGCCGGGAAGGGTTAAGGCAATGGTCACCTGTTTCTCCCCTGCGTATCCTTGATATACCTCCCGGTACCGCTGCCACGGCACCAGAAGCTTCCCCTGCAATATCTTAACAAAGGCCCTCAAGTCATGGCGGGTGACGCAGAAGAGGGCGCAAGCCTCGACCTGCAGGGCCTTTACGTTGATCCACCGGCGGGTGAGGTTTTTCACCAACTCTCTGGGGGTGACCAGAGGCTCACCGTTGGGGTCGAAGAAATCCATTGTACGGGGGTTACTCTTGCGTGGTGTGGGAGGAGGGGGATTTCGGCTTGGACTTTTTCTCACCCTTTATGGACTCCAGCTCCTTTCTCAAATCCTCCGCCTCTTTTGTCTGCCTATTGAGTTGAATCCGGAGCTTCATGGTGGTCCAGCTACTCCCTACGAGGCCAATGATGACCCCCAGAAACACCGAGGCCAAGACGACGAGGAAGAGGTGTGTCGTGAGGTCTTTGACCCAACCGTAGTAGCGGAGCGTTACCTCATCCGTATTTTGCAGACAGAAGGTTATGGCGAAAAAAAAGAGCAAGGTGAAGAGGATGCCTTTGATTACCTTCATTGCCTAAAAATCCTTAAAAACCTGCGCGAGCCTCTTGTAGGTCTCCGCCAGGTGCTCGGGGATGACGCGCGTATCCGCCA
>CAYHAB010000210.1:0-3216 GCA_964354505.1 uncultured Thermodesulfobacteriota bacterium | reverse complement strand
TTGTCAATAAAAAGGTCTTTGCCAAGAAACCAAACGGGACACTTATCAGTGCATTCCATGAATTAAAAAGGGGTTATTGCTAACCCCTTCGTCATCTCTGGCTGGGGGACCAGGATTCTAACCTCGATTAACGTAGTCAGAGTCCGTTGTCCTGGCATTGAACGATCCCCTTATCCGAACCTGTATAGACTAGCGCGCTTACGCCGTTTTCTTAAAATAATTCAGATTGACAGTAATTAGCTGAGGTGTTATCATGTTATCATCTTTGTAATCATAGGAGCACTTATGGTAAGAACACAGATCCAATTAACAGATGAACAGGCACGGGCAATTAAGAGAATAGCTTCGTCAAAGGGCGTTTCGGTTGCCGAGGTCATACGCCGGGCTGTTGAGGGGATCATCAAGTCAAGCCCAAAAGCGGATATGGAGGAACGACAAAAGCGGGCCCTTGATATTGTCGGGAGATTCAAATCGGGCAAACGCGATGTCTCCAAAAGGCATGATGCCTACCTGAAGGATGCCTACGGCAAATGAGGATATTCGTAGATACCTCTGCTTTCTATGCATTGCTCGACAGTGACGATGGAAGCCACCCTAAAGTAAAGAAGGCATGGAGCAAGATTATCCAGCCCGAAAACACAGTGGTAACGAGCAACTATGTCCTAGTAGAAACCTTCGCCCTAGTGCAGAGCAGGCTTGGTCTTGAGGCAGCCAGGGGATTTCAGGAGGACTTAGTCCCCATTCTCCACGTGGAATTCGTCACCTCCGCTATCCACCGATTGGGGGTTGCCGCTTTGCTCTCCGCTTCCAGGCGGGGGCTTAGCCTTGTCGATTGCGTCAGCTTTGAGGTCATGCGTGACCTTGGCATAAAGACAGCCTTTGCGTTCGACGCGCACTTCAGGGAACAAGGATTTGAAGTAATCCCTTAAGAAAGCGGTAATAAAAAAGGGGTTGGCCAGATTGAGCCAACCCCTTTTTTATTCTCTGGCTGGGGGACCAGGATTCGAACCTAGATTCACGGAGTCAGAGTCCGTTGTCCTACCGTTGAACGATCCCCCAATATGACGCTCAGTTTACTGAAACTCGCATGATGCGTCAATGCCTTTTATGCTGTGACAAAAATCAACCACTAGCGTGTGCCGCTGTTATCTGTCTGTTGCGGGGGACATAAGGTTTTTAATCACTATTCTCAATGGCTGTCAAAACTTGTTTAATAATTTTTGGATGGAGCATCTTACCTGTGTGAAATGGAACAACAATCCTTTTCTTGCCCTTCATATATACCCTATGACTTCCTTTGCTCCTGAGAAGCTTAAAGCCAGCCTTCAATAATACAGTTTCCGCTTCCACTGGTGTTAGGCGTGGGCGCTTAGGCAATTTGGACCTCTAATGAGGTTGTCAATATTTCTTTGCTCAGATATTCCCTTATCTCATCCGCCGATAATGTTTCTAAATAAAGCTCGACAGCCTCCTTTATATTTGCAATAGCTTCTTCAAAAGAATCCCCCTGCGATTGGCATCCCTCAAGTTCAGGAGAATAGGCATAATAACCATACTCATCTTTTTCAATAACAATGCTCACTTTATAAGACATTTTGCTACCTCCTTATCGTCTTATAATAACAGATATAATGTTCTGAAACAAATAGGTACTTGCTTCTTCAAAAGCGTTTTCTTTACATGCCCGCCCTGAGCGTGTGAGCCGCAGGCCACTTCTGAAGATGTTTTTACAGAATGCGTTTGTGCCGCTGTTATCTGCCGCTGCAGACGGCTCTTTTTAAATGAGCGCTGTCCCTCTATGCTTTCCGATTTCCGCTTTATTCAAGGCTTTATTTCCTGGACATCACAATTCTTATCGGCGACATAAACCTTATTCCCTTTGCTATGTTTTGCGTGTATTGATAAATTTTTCATAGTACCATTTTCTATCGATAATTCGATATCAGGATTCTTGGCAAAGCCTTGTTCTTTTAAATCATCAAGGGTCATGGTCTTGCCCGGATGTTCCAAAAAGAACTCGGCGGCTGATTGACACGCATTTCTAACCTCTACTTGTGCCACGGCATTGCGCGCCTTTGTCTGCTGGTTAACAAGTGGAGGAATTGCTATGGCCGCGAGTATGCCGATCAGTATAAAAAGTCCGATCACTATCCCTGCGACCACCAGAACTATAACAGCGGTATTCTTTTTCTTGCCGGAGGGTACCTGCTGAATGACGATCCCACACTTAATGCACCTAAAGGCATTGTCATCGTTTTGCGTTCCACATTTTGGGCAATACATTTTGCTCCTCCTTTTTAATTGATAGCAGTAGTTTTAATCTGCCTTTGCTTTAACTATTTTATAACATGCGCGGAGAAAACCGAATCAGAATGATTTTACAGCATGCGTTTGCGCCTTGTTATCTGCCGGTTTGGGTAGTCCTTTTTTTTAAATGGGCGCTGTCCTAATATTATGTATAAGGCTGTTAATGGATGATCAGGTTTAAATAAAAAATACTAGACCAGAGGGGTAAAGTCAACATCCTCTTTCCGCCAATATCTCTCAATCCCTCGACGTTGACAACGCGCAGGGGGCGTGATATCTAAGAATCATGCAAAAGATAGGGATTATCGCCAAAGGGAACAAGCCCGGGGCCGTTCAGGTGGTCAAGGAACTTGTCACCTGGCTTAAAGACCACAAGGTGGAGTGTTTTGTCGAACCGGAGATGGCGCAGTTCGTATCCCATCCTTCTCTCGATAAAGAGGCAATGCCCCTTACCGTGGACATAGCGGTAGTCCTGGGGGGTGACGGCACGCTGCTGGCAGCGGCCCGGGCCCTCCAAAAAAAACAGGTCCCTATCCTCGGGGTAAACCTGGGGGGGTTGGGCTTTTTGACGGAGATCACCCTTGATGAGCTCTACCCCATGCTGGAAAACATCCTGCGCGGTGATTACAAGACCGATGAGCGGATGCTCCTTACGGCCCGGGTTTGGCGCAAAGGGAAAGTGGTCGATGCGTTTACCTTCCTCAACGATGTGGTCATTACCAAGGGTGCCTTGGCGAGAATCATCGAGTTGGAGACCATGGTGGATAATGTCTATCTCACCACCTTCCGGGCCGATGGCCTGATCATCTCCACCCCCACGGGCTCGACCGGCTATTCCCTCTCTGCCGGGGGCCCCATCGTCTATCCGTCGCTCCAATCCATCATCATCACCCCCATCTGTCCCCATAC
>CAYHAB010000209.1:0-2992 GCA_964354505.1 uncultured Thermodesulfobacteriota bacterium | reverse complement strand
CGCCTTTAAGCGAAGACTTTAGTTCGATTTTTGTCCCAAAATGGTTCAATCCCGCGTTTCGCGGGAAAGGGGTTAGGGGTTCTACAATCATGTTTGAATGCTTTTCACTCGAACCCTCGAATCCTCCCGTTTTGTGGGATCCCGCAGCCATAAAATCTAAATTAAGGAGCGGGATTGCATCCTTGACCCCTAAAGGTATTGCCTTTAGGCGATAATAGTTTACTTCAAGCTCTTCGCATCCTATATCAATTATTAATGAAGCGCCTCAAAGCAAGCTCAAACGCACTTGAAGGTCAATATATTCAAAACAAACAAAGTTAATTGAGATAAAAAAGAAACGTTTGAAATTTTCGTAAAATTTGCTACTATTGTACCTAATTGCTAAATCCTCTGTACATTGGGAGAACCATGTTTAATCGACGTAAATCAGAAAGATTGGAAATTTCAGTACCTTTGCAAGTCAAATTACTCGGTATCAGCAAACACCCCCCAACAATAGAAACAATGACAAAAAACATCTCCCCTGTGGGTATATCCATGGAGCTGCAAGTAATGTTGGCTAATGGGGTTTCTTATTCGGGAGGGGAAAAACCGATAAACTTGATTCCGTACCTCGTACTGGAAAATAAGGAGGTAGAATTGGAAATAACGGTGCCTCCAGACGAAGAAAAAGTCAGGGTTAGTGGGAGGGTGATCTGGTATGACTTTACCTCCCGTGAGGCCTTATATTTTTTTGAAGCAGGTATTGTCCTCAATGAAATGGAAGTTGAAGCCAGAAAAAAATGGGAACGATTCATTAAGAATACAGGCTTAACAACAGGCAGGATATGGCAACACATGCAGCTTTTTGGCACATTTACCTTTTTTTCCGGAATTTTCTTTTATATAGCAGGTTTCTGGAACGAATTGGCAAAAACCGCGAAGATTGGTATATTTTTATCCCTCATAGGTTTAATTGGCTTTGTATTCGCATGGTGGCGGCACCGTAGCTTTATGCTCCTTAAGCAGTTTAAAGTTTTCTGATTAACCCTTTCAAAAAACCTAAGGATTTTTGAAAGTCATCGCGTTGTAAAATTGGGAAAACACAATGATAAAGAAAATAATCATCCTGGTGCTTGCATTGATGCTCTCTCTTATTATTACCCCGGTCTATGCGCAGCCATTAAAGGCAAAGACAGAAGATGGAAAGGAAGTTATTCTGTATCCCGATAGCACGTGGCAATATGTGAAAACTGAACAGCCTCAGTCTCCATCTCCAATCATCAAATACCAACCGTCGAAAAAATTAGTAAAAGGGAAACAGGAAACATATGGGATATGGATTGACGAAAACAAATGGAGAATTGCAGAGGTCAAGTTCAACCCCACGGCAGAATTTTGCTTCGCACATACAGCGGGCGACGCCTATGCCATGATTATTGAAGAAAGAATTCAAATGCCTTTGGAGACGTTAAAAAACGCCGTTTTTGAGAACGCAAAAAAAGCTGCCCATGATGCACAAATTATTTTTGAAGAAAAAAGAACAATTAATAATTATGAAGTACTCTATATGAAAATGAAAGGAACTGTGCAGTCAATACCATTCACCTATTTGGGCTGCTATTATGCGGGCAATACCGGAACAATTCAGCTTATTACGTTTACCGCACAAAATCTCTTTGATAAATTTGAATCTGATTTTATTGATTTCATAAACGGCTTTGAAATTGGTACGCCATCCCAGCGTGAAATAAATTTTGCTGATGGCAGCAAATATATAGGTGCTATGACCGACGGCAAGATGCATGGTCAAGGAACGTATATATGGCCCAGCGGAGACAAGTACATCGGTGAATTTGCCGACAACAAGGCAACAGGTGGCTGGTTTCATAAGTCAGATGGCCGTAAGGCATGGTGCCACCAAGACGAAAAGGGCATATGGATCATCAGGAAAGAATAAACAAAAGGCATGTGATTTTTTCTTTCGCAATCATGTCGATCTTGTGCTTCTCAATCATACGTCTGATAACCACTGTACGGAATTGCTTCAGGTTTTTAGGTTTATCTCCCCTTCAGTACTTGTCATCATCGTGACCGCTTACGGTTCTTAAGAACTCGCGGTTACCGTATTCAAAAACGGTGCGAGCGATTATCTGAAGAAGCCGCTCAATATAGATGAGTTGAAGCATAGTATAGAAGCTGCCCTCGACAGAACGGGAAGAAGGGACTTCAATCAATCGGTGGATGGCATCCACAAGGCTATTCAGTACATTAACGCGAATTACTGTCTGCCCATAAGACTCTCCCACATCGCCCGCGAGGCCGGTATGAGCGTTTCTTGTCTTGGGCGGGCATTTAAAAAGACGCTGAGCGTAACATTCTCCATGTATCTTAATAAGGTTAGGATCGCCCGTGCAATTCATATACTAGAAGGTGGGCTTGGGTTTTCGATAAACGAAATAGCCTTTGTCTGCGGATATACCAACCAATATCACTTTAGTAGGATGTTTAAAAAGATGACAAAAACCTGCCCAAGAGATTTTAAAAGGGCTTTGACAATAAACAGACCGCGAATTTAATTACTTTCCCTCCCCTTCCCCTGACCTCTCTTCTGTTATTCCTCTTAAAAAGCAGAAAAGATCAAAAAAAGGCAGGATAGGTCAAGACTTTAATCCCATAAAGTGATAAGGGAATAAACATAATGCCTTTTTTTGTTAAGTGTGAAGATGTTAACGTTCTCCTACATAAATATTTACAAATATTGTCATATAAAAATTACAATTACCGAGTTCGTTCGGCAACATTAGATCAAACGAAATAATCAAAATTTAAGTAATGATTAAATATTTAAGGAGGGTCAAGTATGGCAAAAGGGCGAGCATTGACGATTGGACTCAATTCGGTTGATCCAAAACATTATGGCGGCTGGTCAGGAGAATTGAATGCCTGCGAAGCGGACGCCAAAGATATGGCTGAGATTGCAAGATCGAAAAAATTCAGCGTAAAGACATTA
>CAYHAB010000208.1:0-6696 GCA_964354505.1 uncultured Thermodesulfobacteriota bacterium | reverse complement strand
TTTAAACTTCGGCTTATTCTTAACATAAAGTACGAAAACATCATCAAGGGCCACAAGCGACCACGAAGGGTCATCATCCAATCGTTTAACAAAAAGCCTGTATCCTATATCTCTTTTGTCGTCAATGATTACTATATCAACATCATATTCGTCTACCAACCTCTTCCACACCTTTTCATTTTCCAATCCCTCGCGATGGAGCCAAAAAAAATCCTCAGGATATACTGTTATCACCCTTCCATCAATAAACACTTTAAGCTGTGGATAAAGATGCCAGATCAAGAACCCCCCATAATCGAAGCTATTAAATATATTCCCGTTTATTTCCTTTTCCCTAAGAAATTGAACAACCCCTTCGGGGTAATACCCTTTTCTTACACTGAGTTCAATATTTTTGTACTCTCTTTGAAGACCCATGAGAAAAAAAGAAAGAAAGAGTGCTACGATGACATAAGACCACTTCCACGTATGTTGCAAGGCCTTACGTGAGATTTTAGTCTCAAGTGTATTGGATATATTAAATATAACTACATGCGCCATGGCCACTCCGAAAGCCCCGGCAAAGCGCTGGTGTAAAAATGCCATAAGGGAAAAGATGATAAAAAGAGCAACATGCTCCATGCTTTTTACATTTTTTTTTCGGAGAATAAAAGAGACTAAAATCAAGAAAAAAAATATCTTAAACCACAGTAGGGTATCAAATGAAAAGATCACTAGCAATTTAAGGGGAATAGGGGACCATTCTTCGATAAATCCTTGGGCCTCCGTGGCAAATGCCGTCTTTAATGGGATGTCATAAATTTTATAACCATAAGGATTCACCAGCGAGGCAGCAATTAATACAATGATAACGGCGAAGGGAACTAAGAACTTTTTATTCGTAAATATTGAATTGATGTGGTTACGATGAGCCCATAATAATTGCATGGTTGAGACGGAAAAATAAAGCCCTGCCAGCATTATCCCTACCACAAAACTCCCATGAATATTGGTCCAAATTACTTGGAAAATCGGAAGCAGATATAAATAATTTTTATTGCTGAAGTAGTATAAATTTAAGACATAGATATATATGCTCAGAAAGAGTAAAAAAAATATTTGGGGGCGGAGGACAATTTGTGGCTTCATCACATTTAAAACAAGAACAATGATTAAAAAAGTAATCCAATGTTTCCCTTTGTCGAATAACGTCCCATTCTTGTACAGCATAAAAAGAATCAGCATAACCATTACAACCTGGAAGACAACCAGTCCCTTGAAGTGTAAAAAAGAATAGATAAAATAGATTATTGCTTGAAAGAGCCACTCAAAATCTATCCATTCTTTGCCGTGAAAAGTATATGAGAAGATATCTTGATGGGGAATTGAACGATGCTGAACTATCCATTCGCCTGCCTTGAGGTGGGTCCATAGCTCCGTGCTGCTCACGTTTTGGATTGCATACATCAGGGCAAGGAGTGTTATTATTGCGCCAAACAAGTATTCAAATGTATTTGCTCTCACATGAGGGACAATCTTTTTAAACATCACGCACCCCTCCCTCAGCAATGTTCAGCTGTATAATAATTATCCCACCAGAGTTGGAATATTAACAAATTCCACAGCTTTTTTCTATTGTCAACTCGATGGGCAAGATGATCAGAAACAAGCTTTTTCACGGCCGTAGGATTCAATATCCCCTGTCTCTTGAGCCTTTCTTCTGAGAGCAGCTCCACCATCAATTCCTTTAAGTCTCCGGAGAGCCACTTGGCAATGGGGATACCAAATCCCTTCTTCCCCCTGCTTGCTATCTCAGGGGGGATACGATCTTTGATCGCCTTTTTCCATATATATTTCGTCGTAAACCCTTTCAGTTTCAATCCCTCAGGGAGCCCTGTTACCAGCTCGACAAAACGGTGATCGAGAAAGGGCACCCGCACCTCCAAGCCGTTGGCCATGCTCGCGCGATCCACCTTGGCCAGCACCCCATCCTGCAGATAGAGCTTGGTATCGAGATAGAGGAGCTTTCCCAACTCAGAGCTGAAGGGCTTATCTCTGAGATAGTCATGCAACACATCAAATGAATTAAGATTTTCCAGCCTTCTCTTTATACCGGGTGCAAGCAATTCCTCTTTCTCCTCGGGCGGAAAGGTCCCCATCCAGCAGTAATGTCTCTCAATCGAAGTAGAGGCGATGCCATTGATGAATTTCTTGGCCCGGAAATCAAGGCTCATGTTGTCAAAAGATACCGGCAGCCTTTTTACCGCTGCCTCGGCAAGAAATCTTATCACCCAAGGAAGCTTCTCATAATAGCGGGCGAGCAAAAAGGCCTGATAAGTCGGATATCCTGCAAAAAGCTCATCCCCGCCATCCCCTCCCAAGGCAACCTTTACAGAGCCCTTAGTGAATCGACTGAGGAGATAGGTGGGCATGATTGAGGCATCAGCCAGCGGCTCATCGAGGATGGCGGCGACCTGGGGGATAATATCGATGAGTTTGTGAGGGGCGAGGACCTCCTCGTGATGCTCTGTCTCGAAGAAGGAGGCCGCCCTGCGAAAATACCTGGATTCGTCGAAAGAGGGATCTTCAAACCCAATAGAAAAAGTCTTAACATCATCCACGCCTTCATATCTTAAGGCTGCGAGGACCGAGGTAGAGTCAATGCCTCCGCTCAGGAGCACCCCTAAGGGGACATCACTGATTAGATGGGTCTTGACCACCCGGCAGAACTCCCCCCAGATCAACTCGCAGAGTTCCTCTTCATCTATATTTCCATCGAACCGATCGCTGAGATCCAAGTCCCAATATCTTTCGCAGCGGAGGGCTCCATCCTGATAAATGACCTGATGCCCTGGCGGTACTTTCTTGATATTCGCGTAGATACAATAGGGGGCGGGAATAAAATCGTAACTCAGATAGTGGCTCAGTCCCTGGGGATCAAGCTCCCCCTCTATCCAGGGGAGTCTCAGGAGGGCCTTGGGCTCAGAGGCAAAGGCCAATTCCTTGCCGTTATAGGCATAAAAAAGGGGTTTTATGCCTATCCTGTCCCTGGCAAGCAACAACTTCCTCCTCTTCCCATCCCAGATGGCAAAGGCGAACATCCCGGCGAGGCTCTCTACGCACCGTTCTTCTCGCTCCTCATAGAGATGGACCAACACCTCCGTATCCGTCTTGGTGTAAAACCTGTGTCCCTTCTTTTCTAATTCCTTTTTGAGTTCTGGAAAGTTATAGATCTCTCCATTAAATACCACATAGATGGTCTTATCTTCGTTATGGATAGGCTGTTGCCCTGTATCAAGGTCGATGATGCTCAACCTCCGGTGCCCCAGGGCAACCCCTGCGCCGGTATAATACCCCTCATCATCAGGCCCCCTGTGCTGTAAGGCCGAGGCCATCTTTGTCAGGATATCATGGTCCACTGGCCTCTTATCGGGAAAACAAAATCCGCAGATGCCGCACATGTAACTCAGCCCTTAGAAAAATTTTGAGCTCTCAAGGAAAAACCTCCACACCCAAACCTTTGCCGAGCACCCCATTTCTATGAAGTGATCAATCAAGGTTCACGGTCGACTTTATCACATAAATCGATTTCCCCTGCGACTCGTGGTAGGTGCGGATGATGATCTCTGCGATGAGCCCCAGCAAGATGAACATAACCCCCATGGTAATGAAGAGAAAGGAGATCAAGATCATGGGGCTGATCCAGACCCCTCCCCAAATGATCTTCCGATAGAGGACGAGCAGACCTGCTAGAACCCCTAAACCAAAAATGATCATCCCCGTTCCTCCGAAGAGGCGAATGGGTTTAGTGGAGTAGTGCTGCAAGAACAAAAAAGTCATGAGATCCAGGATAATGCTGCTGGTGCGGAAAATGCCGTATTTAGATCTCCCATGCCGTCGGGGGTGATGGGCAACTTCCATCTCGGTAATCCGCGCCCCCACCCAGGAGGCATAGGCCGGGATGAAACGATGCATCTCCCCGTAGAGCCGGACATCCTTGAGGATATCTCTTCGGTACGCCTTGAGGGTGCAACCATAATCGTGCAACCTGACGCCGGTCAGCCAGGAGATCAAGCGATTGGCCAAGGCCGAGGGAAATCGCTTATTAAGCAAAGGGTCTTCTCTGCGTTTCCTCCAACCGCTGGCCACATCATAGCCCTGCTCTAATTTTCCCACGAGCCGGGGGATGTCCCGGGGATCGTTCTGCCCATCGCCATCCATGGTGACGATGATCTCCCCCTGGGCGTGTTCCACCCCGGCAGCGATGGCAGCGGTCTGCCCGAAGTTTTTGCGAAACTGGATGACCTTGACCTTTTTATCATCCCCGGCTAAGCCCTGCAAAACCGCGTTGCTGCCATCTTCACTGCCGTCGTCGACGAAGATGACCTCGTGCTCCGCTCCCATTCCTCCCAGAACGGCCTTTAGCTCCCTATAAAGGGGTGTGATATTCTGCTCCTCGTTGAAGACAGGAATGACTACGGAGAGGATCCCCCCTCTCTTCCGCTTTGTATCCTCTCTATCCATCGTTCCTCCTGGGAGGCCAACCCCTTCTCCCCCATCTGAAGATATATCTGTCTTAACCATTGGTGATAGTCCTCATTAAGGGGATAGAGCTGGGAGGCCTTTTTGATTTCTCCCAATCCCTTTTCCCCTTCGCCCGCGACCAAGTATATCATACCCATATCAAAATGGTAGTAGTGACGCCAGGGACTCAACCGTATCGCCTCCTGCACCTCGGCGATCCCTTCTTGCAGTCGGGAAAATCCCTGAACAAGCAATACCCCATACCGGTAATGGTATTCGCTTTTGCGTGGATCAAGACGTATGGCATTTTTGAGCTCTGCTGCAGACTCTTGTGCGTGATAGTTTCCCAATGTGAGGAAGCTCTTTGCCTGTTGGTAATGCATCTGCCCGTACAAGGGGCGGAGTAAGAGGAGTGAACCTGCTATTACCACGGTAAATCCCAAAAAGGTATACAGTGTCCTTCTTCTCTTCTGTATAGTCACTCTATAAACTGTATCTTTCTGCTGAGCGCTAACAGCCAAGGCCAAAACGGCAAACCCTGCCAGCGTGACGCTTGGCATATAAAACTCAAAGTCGAAGGCATGATGAATAAAAAAGGCCATGCCTGCCACCATGAGGCACCCTATCCAGACCGTTTGTTCTTTTTCCTTCCTCTTGTTCAGAACAGCCAGGGTCCTCCAAAACCACCAGCAGGCTAACCAAATGAAGACGATGGTCCCGATTATACCCATCTCCACCCCCAGTTGGAGATACGTATTGTGGGAGTGATGGACGACATTCACCCCAGTCCCCTGGTAGGATGGATAAATAAGGCCGAAGGTATGCAACCCCCTCCCGATCCAGGGTTGGTCCCTGATCATTTCTATGGTGCTCCCCCAGTTCAAGGCCCTGAGCACCAGGGGATTGTTCTCGATGGAAGCAAAGGGGTTATCCGGCCGCGTGAGGCTCAGCCCGGCAAAGATCAAGGCCAGCACCAAGATCAGACCGCCGAGGGCATAGGCTAGATACCGAGCCTTTACCCTTTTTATATAGCCCAGATATATATAAGCAAAACTCCCGCAGGCGATGATCAAGGAGAGCCACCCGCTGAAGGACTTTGTCAAATAGAGGGCAAAGACCTGCGCCCCCAGGGCCAGCCCAAAAAGATATCTTACCAATCCTTTTCGGGTAAGGACAAAGGCCGCGCTCAGAGGGATGCTTATCCCCAAGAAGGCGGCAAAATGGCTGGGCAACAAAAAGGTGGAAAAGATCCGACCCCCCTCCAGTCGTCCGATGATCTCTTCTTTGAGCGGAGATGGATAAGAAAGCTCCATCTCTCCTACCTTGCCGATAAGCCCCTGAAAACCCCAGAAATGCTGATAGAGGCCATAGAGAGAGGTCAGGACACCCAGGATGACAACTGCCAAGGTGATCCAGCGCGTCTCTTTGGGAGAAAGGATCTGGGCGACGAGAAAAAAGATCGCCATATAACTGATGAGTTGAAAAAAGAAATCCCGGCTGAGGGTATAATCTATGGAGTGAACGGTATAAAAAATGGCCAGTATAAAAAAGACTATAAGCGGGAGGGGAAAAGAGGTATTCCTAAACTCCACAACCCCCTTTGTTATCCCTCTATAGAACCAGAGAAACAGGGCCCAAAACAAAAGAATTATTTGTAAGATAGGGGACCAAAAGAATATATGGGGGGCAAAGAGGGTGGCAGCAACGAGAGAACCTGTGACTACTATTATATAGACGGCCTTAATAATACCTCCGGATGCCCAAAGATTAGCGGGGATCTAGCGCAGGTTCTCCCAATTTCCCGTGTGCCAGCTTGTATCGTAGTAATCCTGGGTTCCATCCTGATTTACTCTAAACTGCGGATACCTGTCACCCGCCTGTTTCCCCCCCCCTGTGGCAGCGGCAAGAGCCGTGAAATGGGTATTATCGGTCCGCGTGATACTGATAGTATAATTGTTCCCCGCCATGGTGGAGGCACATCCTGCCAGAGAGCCGATGGCGCCGGCATAAAAACCCTGCTCTGCCCGGTACATCTCCTGCGCAGCCCTGACCGTTTCTAAGGCGGTAAAGGCATCGGAGCGGCGGGATCGCGTGACATAGTCGTTATAGGCAGGGATGGCAATGGCGGCCAACACCGCGGCTCAGGCCGACCTTCATCCGGAGCTGGTGAGCCAGGCAGCCTGGCGGGTGATC
>CAYHAB010000207.1:0-5499 GCA_964354505.1 uncultured Thermodesulfobacteriota bacterium | reverse complement strand
TGCTTTGTCTCGCCAACCCCCTTCGAATACTACCGCCACAGCCAAGATAAAGGCGGTGAAATAGGCGGGGGCAGCCCAATTCACATAACAGACTGAAAAGAAACTCAAGGTGATAAAGAAGCCTAAGAGAGGCATGGCGTGCCAAAAGAGAAAGAGATAACGATCATTATGATGGAAGACCCCCTCTTTACCTCCTTGCCACATCCCATAGAGTACGAGGAGAAAGGTGATGGGGGAGAGGATTCCGGCTTGAGGCCCGAAGAACCAGATGAAGGTTGTGAGGCTACTCAGGTTTCTGTTATCCACCAACCCCGCGGGTTGTTTAATGGAAGGCCACTGGTTCATATAATTCCAATAGAGATTGGGGGATAAAATGAGGAGGCCGATGAGGATAAAGAGATATGGCTCTTTTTTCTTCAACCAAAATCTCTTTGCAGGAGAGAAAGCAAGATACAAGAAGAGAGAGGGTACTAAGGCGACTATGGTATACTTGCTGAGGAGTCCCAACCCTAAGCTGACGCCGGCCATATACCAGTATCCTTTCTCCTTCCCTGACAAGGCGCGATGCAACAAAAAGATCGTGAGTCCCCAGAAGAACATCATGGGGGGGTCGATAGTCATGATGACAGATCCTACTGCGAAGCCTGGCGTGGCATTGGCAATAATACAGGCCCAACATCCCACCTTGGAGTTGAAAAGGGCCTTGCCGAGGTAAAAGAGTACGAAGCTGCTTCCCAAAGAGAAGAGGACCGCTCCCACGCGGACGAAAAAAGGATAGTCTCCCCCAAGACGGGTGAAGAAGGCGATGGCCCATGCTACCATGGGTGGCTTACTGTAATAACCAAGAGCAAGGTTGCGGGACCAATCCCAGTAATAGGCCTCGTCAGGGGCGAGATCTAAAGGGGTCAGCCAGATATAGAGGAGGTGGAAGAGGAAAAGCCCCAAAGCGAAGACCCAAAAGAGCCGTTCATACCCTTTTTCAGTTATGATTTTCTGATCTTCAATCACTTCTTTTCTGCCTTTTTCGGTGGCTGCCAAAAACCGCCCCGTGATAGAGCGGGCTGGTTTGTTTTTATCTGATGTTCTCTTCTATCTCATACGTGAGATGGCGTTTCTGCATCCAGCGGACGGCCAAGAGATCCGCAAAGGCCCTCACCATTCTATTTTTGATATTGTACTTCGTTGTCCCAAACCTCCGGGGTCGGTGGTTCACCTTCACTTGTGTTACCGTGAAGCCCTCCATCTTGGCAAGGGTAGGGAGGAACCGATGCATACCGTTGAAGAGCTTCATGTTTTGCAGGCACTCCTTCCTAAATGCCTTCAAGGAGCAGCCTGTATCGACGATTTCCTCTTTGCTCAGCTTATTTCTCACGAAGTTGGCTATCTTAGAGGATATAATCTTCATCCACGGATCATTCCTCTTGTGCCTCCATCCGCAGACCACATCGAATGCTCCTATTTTTTCTAAGAGGTGCGGTATATCATGGGGGTCATTCTGGAGGTCAGCATCCATTGTTACGATAATATCACCTTGGGCCGCCCTAAAACCGGCGTCGAAGGCCGCGGTCTGGCCGGTATTCTTTCTGAAGCGTATTACCCGTATCTGTGGGTCCTGCGAGGCGGCCTCCTTTAATAGTTCAAAGCTTCGATCCCGACTGCCGTCATCCACGAAGATGATCTCATAAGACTTGTCTAACCCTTTTAGAACCTCCCCTAATTCCGCAATCAAGGGCCTGATGCTGTCCTGCTCATTGTAGACCGGAATTACTATGGATATCTCTCGTCGCAACATTAGTGTATAACCCATCAGTGAGAAAGCAAGATTTTTAAAGAACTCTTATTATATGCCGTTCCACTTTTTTTTCAATTCAGAAAAAGGGATCAGCTGGTGAGCCCATACAGGTATGATTGACCTAACACCACGGTGAACAAGGGGAGGAGGAAAGGGCTTCTGACCCGCAGCTCATATTTTATGTCACCTATGAATTGAAGCCGCCAATTATTCTCCGCCGTGACCACCGAGTCTTTTAAATCTTTTCCGTGCACAGCAATGTGTATGTAGCCATAAGAGGGGTTAGAGCACCTTGACCTTCCCCCTGCCGAAGGGGCGCCGATATAGGTAACCCCATTGATGATCTCCCTGAAATAGCAATGAAGATGGCCAGACACGACGTAATCAACGCCGGACTTCTCCATAAGCTGCATAAACCTCTTCCCAATCGGTTCTGGTAGGTTGTAGCCCTTGCTTTCTCGTGGCTGGAAGGGGGGGACGTGCATAAAGACGAATAGATGCGTGAACCTTCCCCTGAGCTCCCACAGGGTAATTTCCAACCAGCGGAACTGATCATCCGGTATCGTCAAGCCTGCCGCGGCGTCGTTTAACACGACAAAGGCGGCATTTCCCCGCGTAAACCAGTAGTGGTCAGGGCCGCAATATTTCCGAAAGTTCTCTAGACCACGGGTGTCGTTATCTGCGGATAGATCGTGGTTTCCGGGGACGAAATAAACAGGCATATTCCCCTTTACCTCCGATAACTCCCGGAAGAAAAAACGATACCGATCCTCATTTCCCTTTACGACGATGTCCCCGCCGATAACGGCAAAGGCATACCCATCCTTTGCTATCTCCTGCATCATTGGCTTGAATACCCCCCAACCCTTATGAAGATCGGACAGGAAGGCGAACTGGAAGGCGTTAGCAGATGCGCCCTCTCGCTGTTCCTGAGGGAATGTCCGATGCATAAAGGGGGGACCATCCTCTTTGCCTGGCTGGATGAACAAAAATAAGAGAAAAACCGCCACCAAGAGAGCAAGTCCTCTTATGTAATCGCGTCCTTTAAATTTTTTTATCATAATCCTCTACTCCTTGCGGAAAACAGAAGGTTAAGTAGATGGGGTGAGATCCCCTTTTCGACGCCTCAGATGGATGGGGTAGTTACCAAAGATATAGATTATACCACCGAGGAGGCTGGCAGCCATGACCACCAAGAACCCCAAGAGCCCGAAGGCAAGCCCCTGAGAGGTCTTCACACCCACCACGTAAAGGAGGTAGACATAAGAGCCCTCTCTCACCCCTATCCCACTAATACTGATAGGAAGGATGCTTACCAGGTCTACCAAGGGTACGATGACAAAATAATATCCCAGGTCGACCCCTAAGCCCAATGCAATTCCGATGAGGGCAAAGACCAGTATATTGATTACCTGAAAGACAAAGGAGAGGAAAATGACCATGAACATCTTCTTGGGATGAGACCAATAGACGGCGAAGTCTCCCAACTTGACCTTTTTGGCCCACTTGGTCAGCCAGGGAAAAAGCGGGAGGAAGAGGGGAAAGGTGAGGATTAGGGCCCAAACAACGATACACGCTCCCACTAGGCCTATCCGCAGCCACAAGGAGATCACGTGTTTGCTTGCGGAGAAGACCCCGGCATCCAAGCCCACCCAGTGCATAAGCTTAAACAACAAGGGGAGCACGTGGATGGTCGGGGAGGCGATGAGGGCAATTATAGCAATGGTGATCAGGGCCATCCCTCCGGTGAACCGGTCTGCCAAGATGGAGTAACCAGCCCTCATCCGGCTGTCCTGACTCCCTGCGAGGAGGTACGCCTTTCCCACATCACCCCCTATGCTTCCCAGGAAAAAGAGGTTAAAGAACATCCCAATGAAGTAGTAGGCGAGGAATCTTTTGAATCTTCGCCGAAAGCCGAGGGTCTTGGCCAAGAGTTCCCATTTATACGCGCAGAGTGTCTGCCCGATGATATAGAGCACGAAGGCCAGGATGATGTAGTTGTGCCTTGCATTGAGAAAGGACTCCCAGAAGGAATGGAGGGAGATCTTGGAAAAGAGATAGCCTAGAATCCCGACGCTGAGGGCAATCTTTAAGAGGAATTTCCCGGCCCTCTTCCACCTCATGGGCCGACTTCCTTTAAGGAGATCTTCTCGCCTCCTTTACGCAGAGAGATTACCCCTGCTTCCAGCACCTGTAATGTTTTGAGGGACTTTCGCCCGCTGCTCGGTGGTTCAATACCTTCGGTAATAGCCTTGATAAAGCTCGCGCAGGAGCCCCGGAGGGGCTCTTCCGGGCCGAATTCGGTGATCTCCTTCTCGACGGATGCCTGAATGGGGATAAAATTGGGTGTTGGGACCCCTTGTATTCGCTGGGTTGGAGGTTTCCCCACGTCATAGCGGTAGAGGGTGATCTTCCGCTTTGCAAACCTTCCTTCATAGAAGATTGCCCCCGTGCTGCCGACGATCACGAGGCTGGCGGTATTCAGGGGGTGAAACCAGCTGAGGTGGATCCAGGCTGACATGTCACCCTCGAGTTCCAGGGAGGCCAAGGCGATGTCCTCAATCCCTTTTTGGAGATAGACAGAACCGTGAAGGGAGATTGATCGTACCTCCCGTCCTATGAGGTAGCGCAAGATGGAGAGGTCATGGGGGGCGGAATTCCACCACACATTCGAATCACACCTGACCCTGCCCATCCCCAACCGCTCCATGAGAATGTGATAGACCTTCCCGATTGCTCCCTCATCGAGCATCTCCTTGATCACCTTCAGGGCAGGATCATAGAGAAAGGTCTCATCCACAAAGAGGACTTTCCCTTTTTTCTCAGCCAGTTCAACGAGCTCTTTACCCTCTTGATAGGACATGGCCATTGGCTTCTCTACAAAGACATGTTTCCCCGCCGTCAGGGCGTCTTTGGCCGGTTGGTAATGAAGGCTCGGTGGAGTGACCACGACCACCCCATCCACTCCATCGTCCTTAAAGATCCGTCCGCGGTCAGTGCATGTCTCCAACGAGGGATAGAGCTCCTTGCACCCCATTGATGCCTCCTCGTTCAGTTCACAGAGGAGTTTTACCTCTACCCCTTCCAGGGCGGAAAAGTTCCTGATGAGGTTCCTTCCCCAGTAGCCTCCTCCCATGACAGCCAGTCTTATCTGAGCGCCCATATCAAATCTCCTTTCCCTTGAACACACCTTCTTGTTGTGCCAGCAGGAACCTTCTCAGGTTCAGGGAGACGGACCAACAGAAGATATTCACTATGTTTATCAACAAAGAGATAATAAGGTTTAGTTTACTCGGAAAAAAGATAAGATAGAAAAGAGAGATCACAGATACGGCCAGTGTTACCAGGCGGATGATTATGAACCGATCAAACCAACCGCGCGCATCCCCGATGACAAATCTGATTGTTGAGAGTTCTCGGATGACCTCGATGGTCCTTCCAAGACCATAGTGAGAGGTCCCATGTTGCCTCCTTCGATCTTTGACCCTGACTTCGGCCACCTCTTTTCCCTTTACCCCAAACAGGGCGCGCAGAAAGCGGTGAAATCCATGTGGAATAAAAACCCCCTTCACCAGAGAGGCTTGATACCCTTTGAGACCACATCCGTTGTCGTGCACCCTCCCCCCCGTGCCCTGGGAGATCATCCAATTTGCCACGCGGGAGGGAAAGACACGAATCCAGTAAGACTCTTGACGATCCCTTCGCCA
>CAYHAB010000206.1:0-3426 GCA_964354505.1 uncultured Thermodesulfobacteriota bacterium | reverse complement strand
GCATGCCCTTGCTGCAGGGCGTACTCTAAAGGATCGTAGTCAGGGGATGTCTCGGCCAGGGCCTCGGAGCGGGGCACGAAATGGGAACGATAGTAGGCATCACCGCGGCCGTGGACCTGCACAAAGAGGAGGTTGAACTTACCGTGCCGGCTGTCAGCGACGACCTGATCCAGGACTTGAGGGGAGCTCATCTGATACCTCACCACCCATATCCCCCTCCCCTCGTACATGGAGCAGCCGCTCATAACCAGGCAGAGGGCAAGGAGCACCTTAAAGACGATCGGCAGACGCACCATAATTCCCCTCCTGGAAGACATCTTTTAAGGATCTGTACTCCCCGCCGGCATAGATCTGGAACCCGGCAAACCCCTCCCCAATGACTACCAGGTTGTCCCGGTACCAGAGGCTTGTATATACCGCATCTTCCGCCAGGAGTTTTTGTATTCTGCTGTAGAGACCCTTGCGCTGCACCTGGTCAACGGTGCGCCGCGATACCTCCAGCAATCTGTCCAACTCGGTATTGTGGTAGCGACCTCGATTAGCCCCGTTGGGGGGAAAACTGCTCGAGTGAAAAAGGTAATAGAATATATCCGGGTCCACCACTCCAATCCAGCGCAGGGAGTAGACCTGAAAGTTCCCCTTCATGATATCGTCGAAAAAAGTCCCCCACTCAAAGCTGCGCACCTCCAAACCAATCCCCACTGCTTTCAGGTACCCCTTGATGATCTGGGCGATCTCTATGGACTCCATGTCGGTGGATGTCTTGTAAGAGAGGGAAAGCCGCATCCGGGGTCCATCCCCATCGGGATCGGGAAACCCGGCGGCATCCAGCAACTCCCTCGCCCTACGAGGGTCATATGCGTACCGATGGATATCCCCCTCGTAGGCCCAGTGCAAGGGTGAAAGGACCATCCCATCGGCCTTCACTGCCAGGCCCTTAAGGGTGTGGGCGATGATGGCCTCCCGGTCAATGGCATGGGAGATGGCCTGACGCACCTCTTTGCGCCTCAGCATGGGATCGATCAGGTTATAGCCCAGGTACTGATAGGTAATCCCCCCCTCCTGGACGACCTGCACGCCCGGAATTCTCTGCATGAATTTCACCGCGTAGGCCGGCACGCAGTTCTGCAGGAGATCCACTTCACCTTTTTTCATCTCCAGCAGACGCGTGGTAGTGTTGGCCATGATCCGGAACCGAATCCAATCGAGCCGCGGCCTCCTTCCAAAGTAGCGAGAGTTGGCAACCAGCACGAGCTCCTCCCCTGGCCTCCAGCGCCGGAGGATAAAGGGACCCGATCCGACAGGAGGATCTTTGAGCCCCCAGGGGCTCTCCCGGGGCACGATCCCCACCGTGAGGGCATAGGGAAATGAGACATACACCTCCTGCAACACGAATTTAACGGTGTATCGATCGATGACCTCAATTGCCTTCAACGCTTCATAGGAGCCGCGTCTGGGTGAGCGATGTTGGGGATCCATGATGGAGGTGAAGGTGGCGCGCACATCCTCGGCCGTAACTTCCCTCCCATCGTGGAATCGCACCCCGCTGCGCAGTCTGAAGAGATAAGTCCGCGCATCCGGTTGAGACCACGAATAGGCAAGGTCGGGTATCAAGCGCCCCTTTCGGTCCAGCTGCAGGAGAGAGCTGTAGATGAGGGGACCGATCTGCATGGCCCTGGCCTCTACCGCCAAGCGGGGGTCCAAGGTGGCGATACTCCCGTCGAGCCCCACCCGTATCCCCGTGCCAACGAGGGGCTCCTGCGAACCACATGCCATCATTAAAAGGAGTGGTACGAGGAGAAAGACTCTACCCATGAGCATCATGAATTGTGGTTCCTCGGACGAGATAGGTAATGTAGGGATCAGGGATGAGCTTTACCCTCCCCGCAGCGTCAATACAGAGGTGCTTGGTCTCACCTTCTACCAGGGTTTCCCCCGATTCCTTTCGCAACACCTGATATCTGAAGCTGATCGAGCGCCGCTGAAGAGTATGCAGGGAGGTCCTCACGGTGACAACCTCATCATACCTGGCGGGGTTGCGATACTTACACATGGCCTCGGCTACCACCAGGTGATAGCCCAATTCCTCCAATTCGATGTAATTGAAGCCGCACTGGCGACAATATTCCGACCGTCCCATCTCAAACCAGACGAAGTAATTGGCGTAGTAAACCACACCCATACGATCGGTCTCAGCATAACGAACACGCAGATCAAGCTCTACGCAATCTTCCCCCTTCGGACCTCGTCTGTTCACTCAACTCCTCTTTTTTTCTAGAGGGCTCGAAAGTACTCGGGCCGCAGCAAGGCGGGGTCCCTCTTGGCCAACACATCATCAATGAGCTTGAGGGTAGCCTCCTTGTCCTTGGGCATCCTCGCCTTGATGGGGAGGTAATTGGAGGCGTGGTTGGAGAAAAAGAGGCCGTGCATATCGGTATGTGCTATCATGGCCCTCAATTCCTCGATCAATTCGAAGGGCGTCGGGAGTACGAACTTCCCCTGAGCTATCTCATCGTAGAGAGGGGTCCCGGGGACGATGATCAGTGAGAGGGCCCCCACATAGTTTGGATCCATATCCGTCAGGATCTTGCCTGTGGCGACAGCATGTTCCTTGCTGCGCTCCCGCCCTCCAATTCCTAACAGGACCGTCACCGAGAGCTTTATCCCCGCCTCCTTCACCTTCCTGCCCGCCTGTACTAACCTCTCATACGTTGTCCCCTTTCGCACCCTATCCAAGACGACCTGATCCCCTGATTCCACCCCCAGGTAGATGATTCCAAGTCCCGCTTCCTTCAACTCCCGAAGCTCCTCTGCCTTCTTCCTCATGATCCCTTTGGCATTGGCGTAGATTCCCACCCTCCTCAACCGAGGGAATTTTTCAAAGAGGTAGTTCATAATCTCCATCAACTTGGCTTGCGGGATGATAAGAGAGTCGCCATCGGCCAGGAAGATTCGCTCGACGGCCCAGCCGGACTGGGCGGCCTCGTCGATATCTTCCTTAATCTCTTCAAAAGTCTTGATGCGAAATCTTTTCTCTTTATAGGAGGGACAAAAGGTGCACCTATTGTGCGAGCACCCCACGGTGATTTGGAGGATCAAACTGTCCGCCTCGCTGGGAGGACGATATATGGTTCCTTCGTATTTCATATCCCCTCAACTGAACCCTTGTAATTTATTAAAATTTAATCTTTTGCCTTCCCCTTTGCAACCCCTTCATCCTCGAAGATAAAAAGGATCTCATTCTCCTTGATCAACCCAAGATCCCTCCTCGCCACTGACTCAAGGTAGCGGGAATCTTCACGCAGGCGCTTGATCTCATCTTGAAGCACCTTGTTCTCCTCTTGGATACGATTTACATCGGCAAGGATCCTATTACGCTCCCGCTTCAATTGGATGATCTTGGTTACCCCCTTCTCGCCGAAGAGA
>CAYHAB010000205.1:0-3548 GCA_964354505.1 uncultured Thermodesulfobacteriota bacterium | reverse complement strand
GAGACAGCCTTCTAAGATACGGACGTTTGAGTTGATGTGAGAAGCGAGAAAGAAAGCTACTTCATTAGGAATGTAGATATTTTCTAAATCCGCTTTTTTCTTGAGAATAGCCACCTTTGTTTCAACATCGGGGGGTTGGATATCGGCAATGAGACCCCATTCAAATCTCGATTTCAGTCGCTCCTCAAAGTCCGGAATTTCACGGGGGAGCTTATCGCTGGTGAGAATGATCTGTTTTTTGTTTTCATATAAAGTGTTGAAAGTATGGAAGAATTCTATCTGGGTCCTCTCTTTGCCGGAGATAAATTGGATGTCGTCAAGGAGGAGTACCTCTATGTTTCTAAACTTCTTTCTAAAGCCTTCCATGCGTTCAAAGCGTATGGAGTTGACTAGTTCATTGGTAAACTCTTCAGAAGAAATGTAGCAAACCTTGGTTGGATCGGAGACCGTCTTGTTCTTTATTATTCTGTGGCCGACGGCATTGAGGAGATGGGTCTTTCCTAAACCGACGCCGCCGTAGACAAAAAGGGGATTGTACCTTCTTCCTGGGGTGTCGGCAACTGCCTGGGTTGCCGCATGGGCAAATTGATTCCCCGCCCCGATCACAAAGTTTTCAAAGGAATAACGGGGGTTAAACATACGGCTGGCCAAATCTTCATCCCCGCCGCCATCATCTACTGCAGGAGCTTCTTTGAGGTGAGGGGGCTTCCCCCGTTTTACCAGAAGGGATACCGCGTAATCCTGCCCCGAGAGGTCATAGAGCGCGCCCTTGATGGTTTGTACGTAGTGTTCAGCGACCCAGTCTCGGAAAAAGTTATTGGGCACCTCAAGAACGGCCCTTTTTTCTTCGAGGGATTTGCAGTGGATAGGTTTAATCCACGTTTCGAAGCTGTTGATATTTATCTGTCCCTTGATGGTCTCTAAGACCTGGAGCCAAAAATCTTCCATGGTTACAGCATTATACAGGCGCGGGGTTTTTACACTGAGGTGCGCTCTCAAATTAATGGAATTTCAACATTTATTCCACAAACGGTGGATATCTTTTTTGTGATAGGAAAAGGGAAGCGTCCTTGAAAGTCTTCTTTAACCCCTCTTTCTCGATACAATCCTTTAGCCCTGAGAGAAACCGTTGCCGGAAGGGACGATTAACCCTCTTTATCAGAAAAGTGAGATTAGGTCAAGTCCTTTTTCTCCTTTTCCGCGAGTCGAGCTAAACGCACTAACTTTTCTCCTACCTCCAAGCCGATAAGCCTGACACCCATAGTATTTCTCCCCCGGCGGGGGATGTCCTTCACCGCTAGTCTCAATACCTTTCCCGTGTCCGTGATCAAGATCACCTCGTCCTCGTCTACCACCTGGAGGATACCTACCACCGGACCATTCTTGTCGGAGACCAAGGTGTTAATAACCCCCTTCCCACCTCTGTTTTGACTTCGGTACTCCGATAAAGAGGTCCTCTTCCCGTAACCCTTTTCGGTCACGCAGAGCAGAGAGGTCCCCTCTTGGATGATCTCCAAATCAACCAAACGGTCTTGGGGCTCGAGGGTGATTCCCCTCACCCCGCTGGTCGCCCTCCCCATCTCTCGAAGCTGATCCTCCTTGAATCTGGTAGCCTTACCCAGTCGCGTCCCCAAAAAGAGTTCCCTTTTTTCTTCAGAGAGCCTGGCGTCCACCAGGGCGTCTCCACCCCTCAGGCGAAGCGCGATGATGCCGTCTGAACGCGGATTGCCGAAGGCCTGCAGCGCGGTCTTCTTTAACATCCCTTCCTTGGTAGCCATGATGACGGATTTTTCCGGCGTAAACTCTTTGACCGAGAGGATGGCGGCGATTCGCTCATCCGGAGAGAGGTTGATGAGGTTTGCCAAGGCCTTCCCCTTGGCAGAGGGGGCCGCCTGGGGTATTTGGTGCACCTTCAACCAATAGACCTTGCCCCGATCGGTAAAGAAAAGAATGTAGTGGTGAGTTGAGGCAACGAAGAAGTGTTCCACAAAGTCTTCGTCCTTGACGGTGATGCCGAGCCTCCCCTTGCCTCCGCGGCGTTGGCTGCGATACAGGCCCACCGGTGTCCGCTTGACGTAGCCGGTGTGCGTTATGGTGACCGCCATATCCTCTTCCATGATGAGGTCTTCGAGGATCACATCGCCGCCATCCTCGACAATCTGGGTCTGCCGGGGGTTGCCGAATTCCTCTTGTATATCTTGTAGTTCCTTGCTGATCACCTCCATCAGGAGGCGCTCATCACCGAGGATCAGTCGCAGCCCCTCAATCGCCTTGCTCAGTTTTTCGAACTCTGCGGCTATCTTCTCACGCTCCAGGCCGGTGAGGCGCTGTAGCCGCATGTCCAAGATCGCCTGGGCCTGGACGTCGGTGAACGCGAAACTCTTTACCAGCCCTTCCTTGGCTTCGGCCGGCGTCTTGGATCTCTTGATCAACTCGATGATGGCGTCGATTTGCCCTAATGCCTTCAGCAGCCCTTGGAGGATGTGGGCGCGGGCCTCGGCCTCGCGGAGTTCGTGGCGGGAACGACGGGTAACCACTACCTTGCGGTGCTCGATAAAATGGCCGATGAGCTCCTTTAAATTAAGGATGATTGGTCTGTTGTCTGCCAGGGCCAAGAGGATGATTCCAAAGGAGCCCTGCAGTTGCGTGAGTTTGTAGAGTTGGTTGAGGATGACCTCGGCCACCTCGTCCTTTCTCAGCTCCAGCACTATCCGCATCCCCTCGCGGTCGGACTCATCCCGCACCTCGGCGACCCCTTCGATGCGCTTCTCCTGCATCAACTGGGCGATCTTCTCCACGAGCCGGGCCTTGTTCACCTGATAAGGGAGTTCAGTGACGACGATCCGATCCCGCCCGCCCTTATGCTCTTCCACGAGGACCCGAGCCCGGAGCTGGATGACCCCTCTGCCGGTCTGATAGGCCGCCCTGATCCCCTCCTTCCCGCAGATGATGGCGCCGGTGGGGAAGTCGGGTCCCGGGATAATCGCCATCAACTCCTCGATGGTTATCGCCGGATCCTCTATCTGGGCGACGATGGCGTCGATCACCTCGATAAGGTTATGGGGTGGGATGTTGGTAGCCATCCCCACGGCGATCCCCGCAGCGCCGTTGACCAAGAGGTTGGGAAAACTGGCGGGCAGAAGCAGGGGTTCTTGCAGGGAATCATCATAGTTGGGGCCGAAGTCCACCGTATCCTTCTCGATGTCCGCCAGCAGTTCATTGGCCAGGCGGGTGAGCCTGACCTCCGTGTACCGCATGGCGGCTGCCGAATCCCCGTCCACCGAGCCGAAGTTTCCCTGCCCCTCCACCAGGGGGTAGCGCAGGGAAAAATCCTGGGCCATCCTGACGATGGTATCGTAGACCGCGGCGTCTCCGTGCGGGTGGTATTTACCGATGACATCTCCCACCACGCGGGCTGATTTCTTAAAGGGTGTGTTCCAATGATTCCCGAGGGTGTGCATGGCAAAGAGGACGCGCCGGTGCACGGGCTTGAGTCCATCCCGCACATCAGGGAGGGCTCGCCCGATAATAACGCTCATGGCATAATC
>CAYHAB010000204.1:0-3761 GCA_964354505.1 uncultured Thermodesulfobacteriota bacterium | reverse complement strand
GAGGGCTGTCAGGCTTCTTACCTCGGTGGGGATGCCGGATGCCGGGCACAGGATAAAGGCATATCCCCACCAGCTCAGCGGCGGGCAGAGACAGCGTGTCATGATCGCCATGGCCCTGGCCGGTGATCCCGCACTCCTGATCGCCGATGAGCCCACCACGGCCTTAGACGTCACGATTCAGGCCCAGATATTGGAGCTGATCCAGGGGTTGAGACAGCAGAGGGGTTTGTCGATGATCTTGATCACCCATGACCTGGGGGTCATCGCCCAGACGGCTGATAACTGCGCCGTTATGTATGCAGGCAAGGTCGTGGAATATACCGGCGTCAAGACCCTGTTTGCGGACCCCAAACACCCCTATACCGTAGGTTTGCTCTCATCCGTCCATGAACGGCGTCCCATCAAGGGGAATGTACCCAATCCCCTGGAGGAGATACCCGGTTGCCCGTTTCATCCCCGCTGTCCCTCGGTCATGAAGATCTGCCCGAGAAAGATGCCTGCGCTCTTAAACCTTACCCCCGAACACCAGGCGAGGTGTTGGCTCTATGAATGAAAGACCGGACTTGATCGTTGCCCACGCGCTGCGGAAGTATTACCCCTTGTCCCGAGGTCCCTTTGCCCCGGCCAGGGGCGTCGTCAAGGCGGTGAATGGGGTGGATCTCTCTATTAAGGTAGGGGAGACCCTGGGGCTAGTAGGTGAGAGCGGTTGCGGTAAGTCCACCATGGGAAGGTTGCTTCTCCGGCTGGAAGACGCTACAGCCGGGGATATTTACTTCGACGGTGAGGCAATCGGCAGTCTTCAGGGGAAGCAACTGCGCCAGCTGCGCAAAAAGGCCCAGATTATCTTCCAGGACCCCTATTCATCCCTCAACCCCCGCAAACGGGTGAAGCAGATCGTCGAGGAGCCGCTGATCATCCACCGTGTCTTTGAGAGCAAGGGGGAGAGAGAGGAGGAGGTACGACGGCTCCTGAAGGCGGTTGAGTTGGAAGAAGATCACCTCTACCGCTATCCGCACGAATTCAGCGGGGGGCAGAGACAGCGCATCGGCATCGCCAGGGCCCTTGCCCTGCGCCCCAAATTTATCGTTGCTGATGAGCCGGTCTCCGCCCTGGATGTCTCCATTCAGGCCCAGATCCTGAACCTCTTGCAGGAACTGCAAGAAAAGTTTCACCTCACCTACCTTTTTATATCCCATGATCTCAGCGTGGTGAGTTATGTCAGCCAGAGGGTGGCCGTTATGTACTTTGGCAGCATTGTGGAGCTCGCCTCCCGGGAAGAGATCTATCAGCATCCTCTTCACCCTTATACTCGGATTCTTCTTACGGCCATCCCCCAGCCAGACCCCAGCCAACGCGGGGTCGCCTCGCCGCCGGCGGGAGAGATGCCCAGCCTCTTTTCTCCTCCCCTTGGGTGCCCCTTTGAATCCCGCTGTCCTCATGCCAAGAAGCAGTGCCGACGGCAGATCCCAATTTTAACGGAGGTTTCTTCCGGGCACTCTGTGGCTTGTCTTGAGGTATGAACGGTAAAGGGGGAATTCGCATCGCCACTACGATGTGGCTGATGGATTCAGGGGAAGGATTTTATAGGGAAGCCGGTTAAGGCGCCACGCCTTATTCTTTCCCCACTATGGTGTCCGATTTCAGGAAGTCCTCGCCGGATGGGACCTCGTTGGAATACCGGGTGGGTTGGGTTCCCTCTTTAAAGCACTCAAATATGACATTTGTTGCGCCAGGAGGGGCGAGCAAGCCGGTCTCGCGATCGATCTTGGCAAAGACGATTCCATCGGGGATCGGGAAGTTCCTCACCGGCCTTCCCGCTACGGCCTTCTGCATGTAGGATACCCAGATGGGAGAGGCGGCCCGGGAGCCTGTCTCGGCCCTCCCCAGGGGCTTCTTCTCATCAAAGCCCACCCACACCCCGGTGATCAGGTCGGGGGTGTAGCCGATAAACCAGGCATCGGTATATTCATTGGTGGTGCCGGTTTTCCCTGCACAAGGGCGGCCCAGTTCCTTTGCCCTCCAGCCGGTCCCCTCCTGCACTACACCCTTCAAGAGGCTCGTCATGATGTACGCGCTCTGTTCACTGATTACCTGAGGGCACACACCTTCTTTGCCGCTTTTTAGGTCCTCCTCAATGATTGGCCCTTCCTTCTTACCCAGATCCGCTGCCAGGGGCCAGGGTTTGTTTTCCTCCAGGGTCTTTCCATCCCGATCCATTACCTTGTTTACGAAGATGGGTTTCAGGAGGTGCCCACGGGCGGCAAATACCGCATAGGCCCTCACCAGCTCCAGGGGGATGACCTCCGAGGAGCCTAAGGAGAGGGAGAGGTCAGGGGTCAACGGCGATTCTATCCCCAGCCTCTGGGCGTACTTGACTACAGAGGGGATCCCTATATCCCGCACCACCTTGATGGTCACCACATTTCTGGAGTTGGTCAAGGCGGTCCTCAGGGTGGTAGGGCCGTAGAATTTATCTTCATAGTTTTTGGGTTTCCAATCGCCATCCTTGAGGGCGTCTTGGTAGATGACCGGCGAGTCAATGATGACGGAGGCGGGGGTAAGCCCCTTATCCAGGGCGGCGGCATAGATGATGGGTTTAAAGGCGGATCCGGGCTGCCGGCGGGCCTGCAGGGCGCGGTTGAACTGGCTCTCCAAAAAGTTCCTTCCCCCCACCATGGCCCGGACATATCCTGTGGGGATATCCAGGGAGATGAGGGCCCCTTGCACTTCGGGCTCCTGTTCCAGCGCCAGGGTTAATAACCCCTTGGGGGGTATTGTCTGCGCCTTGACACGTATGACGTATCCCACCTTGAGGGCCTGCGAGGGGTCTTTCAGCTGGGCCGTCGTATAATCCACCTCGGGATTGGGGCTTCGCGCCCAGCGCATCGTCTCGAAGGGGATGTACCCGGTTCGATCTCCAATACGCGCTAAGACCCGCTTACTGTCTTTGGGTATTTCCGTCACTACGCCAAAGGAGGTCTCGCCTGCGGCGAGGGGCTTTTCCTTGAGCTTCTGGGCTACTTCCTGACAAAAGGCGTCAATTTCTTCTTTCTTTAATAAGACCTTCTCGGGTCCTCGATACCCCTGTCTCCTATCGAGCTCTGTGAGGCCGTTCCGCATGGCCTCTTGGGCCGCCTTTTGGCTCTCGAGGTTTAAGGTGGCATAGACCTGGAGGCCCTGGGTGTAGAGGGCCTCTTCGCCATATTTTTCCTGCAGGTATATCCTGACGGATTCGGTGAAATAGGGGGCCGTGTTCAGGAACGTGTTTTCCCTCGATTGTATCTTTAAGGTGGTCCGGGAGGCCGCTTCGGCTTCTTTTTTGGAGATATAGCCTTCTTCGACCATGCGCCCCAATACATAGGCCTGACGCGCCTTGGATCGTTCAAAGTTATTCAGGGGCGAATAATTCTCCGGGGCTCGGGGAAGACCTGCCAGCAGGGCGGCCTCGGCGAGGGTGATCTCTTCGACCCCCTTGTTGAAGTAATCTCGGGTAGCCGCCTCCACACCGTAGTTTCCGTGTCCCAGATAGATTTGATTCATATAGATATAGAGGATTTCCTTCTTGGTAAGATACTTTTCTATCCTGTGCGACAGGATGAATTCCCTGACCTTTCTGGACACGGTCCTCTCTCTGGTCAAGAGCATGGAGCGGACCGTCTGCTGGGTGATGGTGCTCCCCCCCTGCTTGATTTCTCCCGCCAGGATGTTTTTACCCATGGCCCGCAGGATGCTGATGTACGAGATCCCCTTGTGCTGGAAGA
>CAYHAB010000203.1:0-5100 GCA_964354505.1 uncultured Thermodesulfobacteriota bacterium | reverse complement strand
GCATTGATTTCCCAAAATGACGTGTTAAACGTGTTGGTTGAATAACTTCACTTGGAGAACCTTCCGGTATTTTGTTCCAATTTTCACGAGAGGATTTAATAACGTTTATAATAGTAGGAGCATCATCTCCATCCCAGTCTTTATCTTTGTGAATTTCAGCGAGAATCTTTAACGATAATTTTGTGCGTCCAGCACCAAGTGATGTTCCCCAAACAAGCATTTGGTCAATTACAGAATCAACAATTAAAGTATCATATTCCGCCTTACTTAAAATATTTTTTTTCCTTGGCCAGCCTTCAAGTTCTAACAGAGTTCTGACAAAATAAGTTCCGAAAATAGACATTTTTCAAATCTCCAAAATTATAAGCATTCTTTATTGTTTACTTAATAATAAACAAAATTACTTTATGGCATAACGCTGGAGCTGAGCGGCGGCACGAGCCTGCGGTACGCCGTAGGCGGACATGCAGGTGAAGTGACGACCGTTCCAGCGATTTGTTAGGCGGGCCGCTGGTAGCGGTCCGCCGTGCCCGCAGGGCAACAAAGCGATTGGAGCGGAGCTCATCTCCAAAAATTAGCAAAACTATAAATTAATAGTTGCAGTGTGTCAATATTTATTTACTTTTAGCATGTTGAACGGAAAACATACCAGATCACCTCGTTATTTATGTGTTAATTGCCAAGGAGGGAAGGGTGGGGTAATTTTATCTTGACATGGGCTAAAATTGTGATTTAATGTACAAGCACAAGCAGTTATCCGAAGTTCCATATCTCACAACAGGAAAAACCTACGAGGGGGTATATTTATGAGTAAGAGAGTTGCAATTATCGGAGTAGGGCAGAGTGCCTTTGTCCGCGGGTATCCCGGCTCCATCCGTGAGCTGGCGTATGAAGGTTTCCGCGAGGCAATGCAGGACGCCAAGCTGGAGGTGAAGGATATAGACGCCTCTATTATCGCCTCTGCCCCGGAGTATGACAGGCAGAGATCACCGGCAGGGGTTGTTGCCGAGTACCTCGGTCTTATCCCCCAGCCCACCTGTTATATCGAGACCGTCTGTTCCTCCAGCAGCACGGGGGTGCTGGCGGCCTATTCCATGATCAAGGCCGGTGTCTACGATGTGGTTGTGGTTGTCGGCTTTCAGAAGATGTCGGAGATCTCCTCCATGGAGGCCCAGGAGCGCATGGGCCGCGGCGCCGATATCCAGTGGGAGGCTCCCTTTGGGACGATGATGCCTGCCTACTATGCCATGTATGCCCGGGCGTACATGGACGCGCATGGCCTGACCCCTGATGACCTGGCTAGTGTCAGGGTCAAGGCAGCCACCTACGGGCAGATCAACGAGAAGGCGGTCTTCCGCAAGGCGGTTACCATGGAGGACTTCGTTCCCGGTCCGGACAACCGGATGGCAGGCCCCATAGCGTCTCCGCTTAGGGTCGGTGACGCCTGCGCCAATGCCGACGGTTCCTCGTGCATCATCCTAGCGAGCGAAGAGCGCGCCAAGGCCTTGAGCAAAAAGCCGGTCTGGATCTTGGGGCTGGGCGCGGCCTCCGAAGCGGTCAACATGGCGGGCAGGCCCGACCTCACCCGCGGCCTCAGAGCCGGGATCGAGGCAGGACAGAAGGCCTACAAGATGGCCGGGGTAGGGCCCAAGGATATCGATGTGGCTGAGGTGCACGACTGCTTCACCATCGCCGAGATCATGGCCTATGAAAACCTCGGGTTTGCCAAAAACGGCGGAGGGAAAGAGCTGATCCGGGCCAAAGAGACCTATAAGGAAGGGAGCATCCCGGTCAACGTCGACGGCGGACTGCTCTCCAAGGGGCATCCCATCGGCGCTACCGGCGGGTCCCAGATCAGGACCATCGTGTTGCAGTTGCGGGGAGAGGCGGGACCGATGCAGGTCAAAGACCCGAAGGTCGGCCTGATTCATAATATCGGCGGTGTGGGTCTGTACGGAAACGTGACTATCTTAGGGAGGTAACTATGGCAAAGCCAGAAGAGGATATAAGATTTAGCAAGTTCGGGACGGTAAGCTTTACTGCCCTTACCAAGACCAATGACTTTATAAACTATCTTGAGCAGGGCAAGGTCGAAGGGACCAAGTGCAAGAAGTGCGGGGCTGTCTTTTTTCCGCCCCGGGCCGACTGTTACAAGTGTTTCTCCAGTGATATGGAGTGGTTTGAGGTAACCGGGGCGGGAAAACTCCTGAGCTTCACGAAGCTTGAGTATGCCCCCAGCGGGTTTGAGGGTGATATACCCTATATCCTGGGCCTGGTCGATTACGGCGGCTACAAGGTCTTTGGGAGAATCAACCGGGATATGCCCCTGGAGGAGATCACGGTCGGTATGAAGATGCGGCCCCAGGTGGTCAAACTTGCCCAGGGGCACTTAAACTACGAATTCATCAAGGCCTAACCTCTAGTTTGAGGGATCGAGAGTAGTTGACTTATTATAAAGGGCCTGAGTCCCGCCAACAACGGGATCAGGCCCTCTTATCTGCCTCCCCTTTGTCTATCTCATAGTAGAGCCGCTGATTGAAGACCCGGTATTTTATCTTACCCTCCTTGGTCAGTTTTTCCAGGATCTTTTTGATCTCGAGGTCGTGCAGCCCGAGGATCTTGGAGAGGTCGTCAGGTGTCACCGGCCGGCGCTGAATGATGCGGATTACCTTTTCCTCCGCATCTTCCTGGGGCATCGGATGTCTATGCCCTTCAAACTCCGCAATGATCTCGGTATCTTGTCCCAGGGATACCCTGACCTGCTCCATCTGGTCTATGGAGAGTGCCGAGGCATAATCTTCAACTGCCGGCCTCACCACCGTGTTGAGCTGGACCTTGTCCGGTTGTATGGCGCGGATGGCCTCCCGCAGTGCCTCGATCTCCTTTTGCCCGTCGTTGACCCCCCGGCACATGAGGATCTCCAGCCAGATCTGCCCTTTGTATGCCCGGCGAAATGCCGTCAAACCCTGGATGATCTCCGTGATTTCAAGTAATGGATGGGGTCTGTTGATGGTCTGAAAAACGGTGGGGGTGGCCGCATCCAGGGACGGCATGATTACATCCGATAGAAGGAGCGCCTGACGCACCTCCTCGAGGTGCAGGAGGGAACTGTTGGTAATGACGGCCACGGGGATAGAGGTTGACGTCTTTATCCCCTCGATGATATCTCCGATGGCGCTGTTGAGGGTCGGCTCGCCTGAACCGGAGATGGCAATGTAATCAACTTTTTCTCCTTGATCTCGGAGGGCTTCCCCAATATCCCGGAGGATAGTGTGGGCGGTGCAATACTCCTTGCGTTCCAGGGTCTTTAGCGTGGTCCTTTCGATCTGGCAGTAGATGCAGTCATAGGTGCAGATCTTCTTCGGGACCAGATCCACCCCCAGGGATATTCCGAGGCGTCTGGAAGGGACGGGGCCGTAAATATACTTCACCTTCTTCTCCCCTTTATCTGATTGATAATTGCCTGGTGCGAGTCGAAGGCTACCTGCGGGAGGTCGGCCAAAGGGAAGTACCGCACCTCTGCGGCGTCGTCTCCCGCCTTCAGCGTTCCCCCCTGGGATGCTACCTGATAGCCGATGATGATCAAGGGGCCGTAAAAAGGACTATCTTCGTAGACGCAATCTATCAATCGCTCCACCTTCCCGATCAAGCCGGTCTCCTCAGTGAGCTCCCGCACTACCCCTTCGTCAGGTGACTCGTCAAGCTCCACAAAGCCGCCGGGGAGGCACCACTCCCCTATGCGCGGTTCCATGGCCCTTTTGACCAGGAGGAGATGATTGCCCTCGTTGAGGACGACGGCCGCGGTGGCCGGAAGGGGGTTTTCGTACCTGATACTATCACACTGTCTGCAATAGAGCCGTTCTCTGCCGTCGCGGGAGATCTGCTCTAATGGTTCTCCACACACGGAGCAGAAGCATTTCTGTTGTCTCACCCCTTACCGCCTCCCGTATCTTTCATGATAGACAAACTCTTCAATCTCTTTTCTCTTGGGGGGTGAGGGGATCTTCTCCGGGAAGCCCAGGGGGGTCAGGGCTGCCACAATGCGTCCTGGCGGAACCTGCAGGACCGCTGCTGCTTTGGCGGCATCGAAATATCCGACGATCACCGTCCCGAGCCCCTCGGCATGGGCAGCCAGGCAGAGGTTCTGTGTTGCCAGACCGCAATCGAACATGTACCAGTCCCCTTTTGCGGTGCATGCCTCTCCCTTTTTAAAACCCGCCCTTCCCTCGATGCCGATCAAGACCAGCGTGACGGGTGTTTGTAAGATCGCCTCACGGGCGGGGTTGCCAGGGGATAATGTCTCGACCAACTGTTTTTTGGTGTCTTCCTCCCTGACCACTACGACCTCCCAGCACTGGGTATTGGCCCATGAGGGCGCCCATCGAACGGCCTCCAATACCTTGTTGAGCTTTTCGTCGGGGACCGGATCGGGCTTGTATGATCGCACCGATCGCCTTCCCTTGATGGCTTCCATAATATCCATGATGACCTCCATTCACATTGTTTTTCTTTAGAATTTCCGGGGGAGGGGAGATCAGGGTTCGAGCAGGAACCCATCCCTAGAATTCCAAAATCATCTCAATTCTAACGACGCAATAGGGAAAGGGTAAAAATTATTACACAAGGTGAGAACTCACAGAATTGAGCGACGTGTCCTCTCACTATCTTCAATCCTTATATACTATCTGTGCTACGAGCGTGAACCGAACCCTTTCATCCATCAATCCCCTGCACCGATGGGCTATCTCCCGTATGGTAGTGGCGGCGCTCGATTGCGGAAAGGAGTTTGCCAGGGGTTCTCC
This sequence comes from uncultured Thermodesulfobacteriota bacterium, assembly GCA_964354505.1. Taxonomy (GTDB): domain Bacteria; phylum Desulfobacterota; class B13-G15; order B13-G15; family RBG-16-54-18; genus RBG-13-52-11. The sequence continues at coordinate 298 of CAYHAB010000203.1, read as the reverse complement.
TCGATCGATACACGTCGCTATTGCGGGATCGATGGCGATTCTCCCTAAGCAGGGTATCCCAAGCTCTGCGGCCACCTGTTTGCTATCGTCCTTTCCAAAGGGTGTTATGACCTCCTCACAGTGCGGGCAGGTATAATCGACCATGTTTTTTACGAGCCCAATAATGGGGACATGGTGCTGACGGAAGAAGGCGGCTGTTCGGCGGGTCTCCTGCAAGGAGAGGGCATGGGGTGTGGTGACGATTAAAGCGCCCATGGCCCCTTTGAGGAAATGTACGGCGCTCATGGCCTCATCCCCG
>CAYHAB010000202.1:0-3132 GCA_964354505.1 uncultured Thermodesulfobacteriota bacterium | reverse complement strand
CTTGCCTTGAACAAGCTCTTCTTTAAGCCCTTTCGCAGATTCCTCGATGAGCGCCAAAGCAAGATCAGTGGGGACGAAAAGGAGGCCGCCAGATTCCAGGAGGAGGCAGAGCGCCGCCGCGTCCAGTTTGAGGAGGGGTTGAACAGGGGTCAGCTCCGGGCCCTGGAGAAGAAGGGGAGTATCCAGGATGCAGGGGCACAAGCGGGCAAACAATTGGTCGATACGGTCCGGCAGGAGGTTGACGAGGAAATCACCAAGATCAAGGCCCAGATTACCCATGAGAGCCAACTGGCCCTGATTGAGCTGGAGCGCAGGCAGGGGGCGCTGGCAAGGGATATCGCCGAGAAGATCCTCGGCAGAAGCCTTCGGTAGGGAGAGAGGAAGACAACGGATCATGTGGTTGGATCTGGCGTTTAAGATATTCAATTTTGTGGTGCTGGTTACCATCCTTGTTATCGTGTTAAAAAGGCCTCTGGGATCCTTTCTGAAGAAGCGGCAGGAGTCGATTAAGTCGGCCATCGAGGAGGCAGAGAGGGCCAAAAAAGAAGGGGAAAAGGCATTTCATGAGTATGAGGCGCGGCTCAAAAAATTAGATCAGGAGGTCGAGCAGATCCGTCAGACCTTGATCAGAGAGGGTGAGCGGGAGAAGGAACGGATCATCAAAGAGGCCGAAATGATAGCTGAAAAGATCAAGGGGCAGGCTAAGCTCACCGCCCAACAAGAGCTGAAGATGGCGAGGTTACGAGTGAAGGAAGAGATGGCTACCATGACGGTGCAGTTGGCTGAAGACCTGCTGAAGAAACACCTGGAACCGAAAGATCATGAGCGACTGGTTGATGAATACATCGAGCGGGTTAAGAGGTTGCAGTGATCAATAGAAAGATCGCTCGCAGATATGCCAAGGCCCTGATGAATATCGGGCAGGAAGACGGCAACTACGAAACGTATGGGGAGGAGCTTAATGCCTTCACCTCCCTCTTCCAGGGGGAAGGACAGTTGAGGGGGGTCTTGAGCAATCCCACTTTTGATATCCCCCAACGCCAGGCCATCATCCAGGAGATAGGTAAACGTCTGCGCATGAGTCCTATCCCCATCAATTTTCTCCAACTCCTGGTGGACAAAGATCGGATGATTTACCTGCCGGACATCACCTCTCTGTACCGGGAGCTGGTAGATGAGGCGGTAGGCCGGGCGCGCGCCCACCTGATTACTGCCCATGATCTTTCCAAGAAAAAAATAGAGGAGTTGACGCACGGGTTGCAGGGTTTGGTAGGTAAACAGGTGATCTTGGAGGTAACAACAGACCCCTCTCTCATCGGTGGGGTGGTGGCTAAGATCGAGGGGAAGATATATGATGGGAGTATCAAGACCCAATTAGAAAGATTCAGGGATGCTTTAGCAAAGGAGTGATGGGAGATGCAGATAAAGGCGGAAGAGATAAGCGGGATTATTGAGAAGCAGATCAAGGACTACGACAAGAAGATCGAGGTGAGCGAGACCGGAGTGGTCCTCTCGGTGGGAGACGGTATCGCCAGACTCTACGGTCTCGAAAAGGCCATGGCAGGAGAACTCCTCGAGTTCTCCCACGGGGTCATGGGGATGGTCCTCAACCTGGAGGAAGATAATGTTGGGGCAGCACTGCTGGGAGAAGACCGCCATGTGAAAGAGGGGGACATCGTTAAGAGGACCGGCCGGATCGTCCAGGTCCCCGTGGGTGAACCCCTGATCGGGAGGGTGGTGGACCCCCTGGGGCAGCCCGTCGACGGCAAAGGGCCCATCGAGGCCAAGGAATACCGCAACATCGAGGAGAAGGCCCCGGGCGTGGTATGGCGCCTTCCGGTGAAGGAGCCGCTCCAGACCGGTGTCAAGGCCATCGACTCCATGATCCCCATCGGGAGGGGACAACGGGAGCTTATCATCGGTGACCGCCAGACAGGCAAGACCGCTTTGGCCGTGGATACCATCATCAACCAGAAGGGGAAGGATGTCTACTGCTTCTATGTGGCCATCGGGCAGAAGCAGTCAACGGTGGCCCAGGTAGTTGACAAGTTGAGACAGGATGGGGCCATGGAGTACACCACCGTGATTTCGGCCACTGCCAGCGAGCCCGCCCCCTTGCAGTACATCGCCCCCTATGCCGGCTGCACCATGGGTGAGTACTTTCGCGATACCAAGAGACACGCCCTCTGCATCTATGACGACCTCTCCAAGCACGCTGTAGCCTATCGTCAGATGTCGTTGCTGTTGCGCCGACCCCCTGGCCGCGAGGCCTATCCGGGTGATATCTTCTACCTCCACTCGCGTCTGCTGGAGCGGGCTGCCAAGCTCAACGAGAAATTGGGAGAGGGTTCCCTGACGGCCCTCCCCATCATTGAGACCCAGGCCGGGGACGTATCCGCCTATATACCCACCAACGTTATCTCCATCACCGACGGTCAGATCTACCTGGAGACCGACCTCTTCTATGCCGGCATCAGGCCTGCCGTCAACGTGGGCCTGTCCGTCTCCCGCGTCGGCGGAAACGCGCAGATCAAGGCGATGAAGCAGGTGGCAGGCTCTCTGCGCCTGGACCTGGCCCAGTATCGGGAGATGGCCGCCTTCGCCCAGTTCGGCAGCGATCTCGATAAGGCGACCCAGGCCCAGCTGGCCAGGGGCGAGCGCCTGGTGGAGATCTTGAAGCAGGGGCAGTATCAGCCCCTGCCGGTTGCCAAACAGATCTTGATTGTCTATGCCGGGGTCAATGGCCTTCTGGACAGCTACCCGGTGCAGGTGCTGCAACGCTATGAGCAGGAGCTGTACAAATTCGTAGAGGATAAACACACCGACATCCTCAACGAGATCGAGAAAAAGAAGGCGCTGGATGAGGCGCTCGATCAAAAGATCATGAAGATCCTGGAAGGGTTCAAACAGGTATTCGTCCCATAAGAGGAGTGAGCTGAGATGATCAGCCTTAAGGCCCTGCGCCGCAGGATTGGCAGTATCAAGAGCACCCAGCAGATTACCCGGGCCATGAAGATGGTGGCCACCGCCCGACTGCGGCGTGCCCAGGAGCGGACGATCGAGGCCCGTCCCTATGCGGATAAGATAGGTGAGGTCTTGCATAACCTGGCACTCAGGACCGATCCCGAGACC
>CAYHAB010000201.1:0-3701 GCA_964354505.1 uncultured Thermodesulfobacteriota bacterium | reverse complement strand
CGCCGCTGTAAACGGCCCTTCCAAGCGACCGCACCCAAATCTTATCTTTGCTGCCTGAAGGAATGAAAAGGGATTCAAGATCGTAAGGTTCGCCCGTTTCCGTAGCTTTCTTCAATACTTCCTCTAAAGCTGGCCTGGATTCGGGCGCATAGAAATTCAGGGCTTCTTCCAGCTTCGGCTTATATCCCGGCTCGACTCCGTGGATCCGACCGACCTCTTCCGTCCATGAGACCTCCTTGGTCGAGAGGTCAAGCTCCCACCCTCCGATTTTGGCCATTTCTCCGGTATCACTTAAAATCTGAATACTTTTCTTCAGCGCCTCTTCCGCTTTCTTGCGCTCGGTGATGTCGCGCGCTACGCTTAAAATGGCCTTCTGTGTGCCGAACTTGATCTGATGCTCGTGGACCTCGGAGAGGTGCTGCCAACCGCTTCGTGCTACGTATGTCGTCTCGAATAGGCTCCAGCCGGCCTCATGGGTTTCCCTGACGTGATCGGCAATTGAGACGGCGTTGTCGGGAGTCACGATTTCGCGCAGATTTCTCCCCTCCAGGTCCTTCACAGACCATTCGAGTTTGTGCGCGCCGATCTCGTTGATGTGGAGGATGGTGCCATGATCATCGTGGACCAGGACGGTATCGGGAATCGCTTCAAAGAGTGTACGGAACAGGGCTTCAGTTTCTTTCAGTGCTCCCGCAATCCGCTTGCGCTCAACCATGATCCCAAGCTTCCCCGCCAGATCAACAAGCAGGTTACTTTCTTCCTTCAGAAACGGGCCCCCGTCGCATACGAGCTTTTCTTCAAGGAGAAATACCTCGACCGATCCCAATTTCTTTCCCGAAGCAACGATGTCGGTGGAAAGTTTCCACGGTGTTTGCCTGAAGTTATCCGTTATAAACTCCTGTTCCTCTAAAGCGATTCTGGTGCAAGTTATTTCGGGGTAGCAAAAGCCAAGCGGAATAAGGCGAACCGCCTCCTTGAATATCTCATCCATGGTTTTGTCAGGCTCGGAGATAACTTTTGATATCCTATAGAGGCAATTAAGCTCTTTAATACGCTCGCCGATATCCCAGGTTCTCTGCTTTAGCGCTTCTTCCGCCTGCTTGCGCTCGGTGATTTCGGTCGCGATGTGGATGATCTTCTGGAGTTTGCCTGCCTCATCGAAGACCGGCGTGCACGAGATAAGATATATCCCTCCGAGCGCTTCCATTTCCATTTCAAAGGTTTCAAACTGGACGGAGGAGAGCAGCTTTTCAAGCGGGCAACATTCAGCAGGGTGATCGCTGTTATGAAATATCTCATGGCATTTCTTCCCGATGAGCTTCTCCTCCGAATCGCCTACTATCTTTACGGCGGCGTGGTTCGCCTTTATTACGGTGTGGTGTTGATCAAGGATTAACGTGGGATGACCGATTGCCTGGAAGATGTTCTCCCAGTCCTCTTGCAGAATTTGCCGCTCCCTCTCCGCCAGCTTGCGCTCGGTGATATCTCTGGCCAAGACCATGTCTGCTTTTTCCCCATTATATAAAGTAATGCTTGCATTGAGCTCAACATCTATTCTTCTGCCGTCCTTGTGCCTCAGCGCCGATTCATAGATAGGCGGGACATCCTCGCCTGCCATGCGCCGCTTGTAGCGGTCAAGGACTTGTGAAACCTCCTCAGGCATAAAAAAATCGGAAAAAGGCTGGCCGATTAATTCCTCGGGAGTGTACCCTATCATGTGTGCCAATTGTGGATTGACGTAGTGGAGTATTGCATCCTGAGCAATACCAATGCCGTCATTGGCCCGCTCGACTAAATTACGATATTTCTCCTCGCTCTCCCGCAGTGCCGCGTCCGCCTGCTTGCGCTCGGTGATGTCCTCCATAAAACCATTTATTCTGCTTATTTCTCCGTTTTCATCCAAAACAATTGTTGCACGATCTCTAAGCCACTTAATCATATTGTTCTTGGTTATAATGCGGTACTCTACATTAAGCAGCGTCTTCTTTCGTCTATGTTCCTTTATTTTCTCCCACACATAATCTTTGTCATCTGGATGGATAATGGAGTTCCACAAATCATGATCTTCTAAAAACTGCTCTGAAGGATAGCCTGTCAGTTCCAAAAACATTCCTGAAACGAAAAGATTCGTCGAATATTCATCTGGTAAAGCGGAATAAACTGCAACAGGAATATTCTCACTTATTAACTGATATTTCTCCTCACTCTTTCGCTGCACCTCTTTGGTCTGTTTCTGCTCTGTGATATCTATCCAAAATCCTATAATTTCAAGCGGATTTCCATCATTATCACGAACCAATTTCATTTCATCGCGTACCCATATATATCTGTCGTCTTTACACCTGAAACGGTATTCATAGGTGTGATATTCTTTTTCAAATATCTTCGGTACGTTCTCAGAAACGACGACCTGATCTTCAGGATGGACATGGTCAAGCCAAAAGTTCGAATCCCGAAGGAACTCTTTGGGATCGTAACCAACCATTTGGGAAACGTTCTCACTTATGAAAGTCGCTCCATAATCTCCCGAAACTTTCGATGCATAGATAACCGCCGAGGAGGAGGAGAGAAGATATTGGAGCCTTTCATTGGCGACGAAAATCTGTGCCTCCATTTGCTCGCGCTCAGCGCGCGCACGTAGTGTCATAATGGCATACGCGAGGGCGTTGGCCAGTTCTGCCAGTAGCTTCACTTCCTCTGGATAGAAGGCATCCGGTTCCACCGCGTAGATGTTCAGCGCACCAAAGGTGTGACCATCGTCAATGAGAGGTAGGGCGATTGACGATGCATAGCCGCGCCGGATTGCTTCAGCGCGCCAGGGGGTGTACTTTGGATCAGTAAGGGTGTTTTTACAGATGGAGGGTTTACCTGTCCGGATAGCCTTGCCAGTGGGACCTCTCCCCCGCTCAGTATTTGCCCAGGTGATGTTTACCACGTCGAGATACCCATTCTCGTGACCCATCTGGGCCACCGGCCTTACAGTTTTCTCTTTATCATGCTCGGCGAAACCGACCCATGCCAAACGGTATCCAGCGACTACGATGATTCGACATATGTCATGGAGCAAGCCCGGCTCTTCCGTGGCCCGTACTAGAATCTCGCTGCATTCACTGAGCGCCCTGAGCGCTCGGTTTACTTTGCGCAGTGATTTCTCTAGCTGCTTGCGCTCAGTTTCTACTTTCTCCAATTTAGTAATGCGCTGGCGCAATTGGGTCAATTCTTTGATGAGTTGATCTTGTGTCTTTTCTTTGTCTTTCATCTTGTGCTCTTTCGCAAAGAGGCAGGGCTCATCACATTCCCCAAGAGATCTTTGGGCAGGTGGTAAGCGTTCAATGATCTGAGGGTGCTTTTATTTAATGTAGGTATAAAGGATTCACCGTACCAGGGAAGGAAAGTTGTGATAAAAAAAATTGGCGCAGAGGACAATGTGAACATAAAAGATATCCTCCTTATAAGATAATAGATGACAATAGCCCTCTTGTCAAGAAAAAGGAACGGGCTGATGTCATCTAAGAATTAAAACTGGACACCTCATCGCCTTGAAACCGGCCATAGCAGGTCATGAGCGATTACCATGAGAATCAGACGATGAAAATCAATAATTCCCTTCTCTCGATGGCTGGCCGTAAGGTCCCGGCCTCAATAACGGGAAGAAGGTTAGGGTAAGGGTGGCCTTTAAAGATATCCCCCTCACCTTAATC
>CAYHAB010000200.1:0-2772 GCA_964354505.1 uncultured Thermodesulfobacteriota bacterium | reverse complement strand
GCCTCAGCACTTGATTTTTCAGGAAGAGAAACCAGTAAAGGTGAATCATGCATAAAACCTTTCTGGGAAATCACAGGAAAGGATGCTGCCGAATGCTTGAAATCGACTCAGTGGGAACCAGCAAATACAGGATATTTCAGGGGAGGAGGATACTCATCTCAATTCAACACGAAAGGTGTTATGCCGCTGACAATATCAAGAATAAACCTGGTGAAAGGACTCGGTCCTGTGCTCCAGCTGGCTGAAGGCTGGACAGTTGAACTCCCGTCAAAGGTTCATAAGACACTGACTGACAGAACAGATCCTACCTGGCCTACAACCTGGTTCACGCCCAGGTTAACAGGCAAAGGTCCTTTTACTGACGTTTACTCTGTTATGGCAAACTGGGGCGCTAACCATTCTGCATCAAGCTACAGTCATATAGGAGCCGACCTGATAACCATGGCATCGCTTCTCAGAATACCGGTATGTATGCATAATGTTCCTGAGGAAAAAATATACCGTCCAAGTTCATGGAATGCCTTCGGTATGGATAAGGAAGTAGCGGATTACAAGGCATGTTTGAGCTATGGGCCTCTCTATAAATAATGACTCTATGGAGAACACAGAGGAAATCCCGAAGATAGAACTAGAAATAGATACCCTTAAAGATCTGAACACTACGCGCAAATGGACAATGTTCCTTGCCATTCTCGGGTTTATTGGTATCGGAGTCCTTTTGATAGTTGCCTTCACCTACTTGGGGGGAGGAGCCGCCTTGAAGATTGTGGGGAAAAAGACGATAGAAGTCGGAGAGAGGGTTGAGATCTATGAAAAGGCCCTCAAAGATGTCACTAAGGGACTCCTGAAAGAGCAAGGGAAATAAGAAAAGGGGTCAGCGTGAGAAGAGAAGGCAATGAGCACTCATGGCCTAATATTTTATCGAAAATCCCCTTAAATCTCCCGTATACTCCTCCCATTGGGTCGTCACCTTCTCCACCCGGGCCCCCGGCGGGCCTTGATGGCACCATTGGATAAGGGCATCGACTTTATGCTGTTCCCCCTCCAGCAGGCATTCTACGCTTCCGTCCCAGCAGTTGCGCGTCCAGCCGTTCACCCTCAGTTCCTGGGCCTTTTGTTGGGTGGTGTAACGGTAAAAAACCCCCTGGACGAGTCCCTCTATGCGTATCCTGGCCTTTACCTTATCTCTTGTCATATCCCTGGATGACCCCCTTTGGGCCGAAGTATACACAGGGAGAGAAAACGAGCTATTTCATCTTCCAACGCAGTAAATACGCTACGTTGTCAAGGATAGCGGTGAAGAAGTAGTTCTTTACCGCAAACCCTTTAGGCATCTGTATCTGGGCCGGGGTGAAGTTGAGGATTCCCTTGATGGTGGTCTGCGCTATCAGATCGGCGACCTTTTGGGCCTCGGAGGCAGGCGTAGCGATAATGGCAATATCTATTCTCCGTTCTTTGGCCACCTCCTTCAATTGCTCGGGGTGCAGGATCTCCACCGGCTTCCCGATCCTTTCCGAGACCCTCCCCACTACCCCCAAGGGATCTACGTCAAAGGCGGCGACGATCTTATAGTTTTTCTTGAAGAAATCTTTATAGAATAGGAGGGATGACCCTAAATTGCCGATGCCGATGATGGCCAAACGCCACTGCCGATTCAGGCCCAAAATGGACTTGATGTTATCGGCGAGGTCTTTGATGTAATATCCAACCCCCCGAATCCCGAATTCTCCAAAATAGGCCAGATCTTTCCGTACCTGAGCGGCATTCACGCCGCACGCTTCCGCCAGACTGGCGGAAGCAACAACGACTTCACCCTTTTCTTCCAATATCTCGAGATGGTGGACATAGGCTGAGAGTCTCCTAATCGTGGCTTCCGGAACCTTTGAAAATTTCAATCCCTTACCCTCCCTATGTGAAAGATTTCTTTTGCACAGTTGTTATAAATCTTCACAATGAAAAAGGCAAGAGGAAAAGATGTTTTTTTAAATTTTTCCGTTACAGCCTCTGTGTCCGGACCTCTTTTTTTATCCTTTCGACATCCTTTTTCCTGCAGAGCCCTGTGCCTGTGGTTGTCACCGCTGCCGTCCCCGCAGCAGAGGCCAGAATCAGGCTTTCCCGAAAGCTCAGCCTCTTGGTTAAGGCGTAGATGAACCCGGCTAAGGCGGAATCTCCTGCCCCCACCCGGTTGACGATCTCAACCTGAGGGGGGGTAACCCAATATGCCTCATCCTTTTGTACCCCCAGCAGCCCCTTTGCCCCCATAGTTAAGAGGACTATTTCAATGCCGCCTTCTACGATGTGGCGGGCCGTTTTTAAGAGGTCACCAACCTCGGTAGATTTAATCCCCGTGAGGCGCTGAAATTCATGAATATTGGGCTTGATGATAAAGGGTTTTGCCTCACATCCATGCCGGAGGAGCTCGCCATCGGCATCCAGGGCTACCCGTATCCCTATCCCTTTGAGGGTGGTTATGATCTGTGCGTAGATGTTGTGGGTTACCCCTGGGGGGGCACTCCCGCTGATGATTAGAAATTCGGCATCTTGCCTAAGAGAGCGGATCCTTTGGAAAAAGAGGCCGATCTCCGTAGGGGTTATCTTCGGTCCGGCGGCGTTGAGCATGATCTGGGTCTTTTTTTTCCGGTTGTAGAGGACAATGTTGGTCCTCGTCTCTCCGCTGATGCGTGTAAAGTCGCAGAGGACCCCCTCGTTGATCAGCCTCCCCTCCAGTTCCAGACCATCGTATCCCCCGATAAAACCCAGGGCGGTGCTCTT
>CAYHAB010000199.1:0-3098 GCA_964354505.1 uncultured Thermodesulfobacteriota bacterium | reverse complement strand
GATATGAAGGGGAGTTGGAACTCCTTGTTAAGGCTTGCAAAAGGGGGCATACTGTGGTAGACATTACAGATGCCACGTATTATATTGATGGAAGGCGCTCAAGCCACTTTCGACCGGTGAGAGATACGTGGTTGGTTTGCCGAACCTTCTTACAGGAGCTCTTTTGGAGATAAGATGGTAGCCTACCAAAAAATAAGAGACTATACGCTTGTCAAGTTTGCCTCCACAGCCCTTTTGCTGCTGGCCAGTGCATCCAATGAACAGCTCGGCAAACTCTCCTATCTGGCGGAGATCATCCCGCAAAAAGAATCTTACAAGGAAAAGATCCGCTGGATACGGGAACTTTTTCGCCAGGGGCACCCCGGTTTACAGTTAGCCAGGAGGGTGTTGAAGGAAATCAATCCGCTCCACCGCAACAAGATAATCCAGAACTTCATCATCAATCAGCTCCTCGTGGGTACCAACAAGCGCAAGGAGTTTGAAGAGCGCACCGGCACCTACCCCCCCGATGCGCTGCTCATCAGCCCCACAATGCGCTGTGACTTGAGCTGCTACGGCTGTTACGCGGGTTACTACCCTCGCGATAACGACCTTCCGCTCGAGGTGATGGATCGGGTCATTACCGAGGGGAAGGAGATGGGGATCCACCTCATACTCTTTACCGGCGGAGAGCCCTTTCTCAGAGACGATCTCTTCTCTCTCTTCGAGAAACACGGGGATGTCTCTTTCCAGATCTACACCAATGCCCGGCAGATTGATGAAGGGGTGGTTAAAAGACTCGCTGCGTTGGGCAATGCCATACCCGCCATCAGCCTGGAAGGGTTGGAGGAGCAGACCGATAAGAGAAGGGGCAAGGGGCACTTCCGACATTGCATGAAGGTGATGGATATGCTGCGGGAAGCCGGCCTTTTCTTTTCTGTCTCGACCACCCAGACCCGTGAGAATACCGAGGTCTTGGGCAGCGACGAATTCGTCGATCTCCTTGTGGAGAAGGGGTGCATCCTGATGTGGAACTTTCACTACGTACCCGTCGGCAGGGCCCCGGAAATGGAGCTCATGGCTACCCCCGAACAGCGCAACTATATGAGGGAACGGTTCAAGCACTTCCGGGCCACTCAGCCGATGCTCTTCGTGGATTTTTGGAACGACGGCCACCTGACACAGGGTTGTATCGCCGGCGGAAGGAAGTATTTGCACATCACCGCCAGCGGAGACGTGGAACCATGCGTCTTCTGCCACTTCGCCGAAGACAACATCAAGGAAAAGAGCCTCTTGGAGGTGCTCAACTCCCGACTCTTCAGGGAGATCCGTTCTCGTCAGCCCTTTAACAAAAACCAATTTCGTCCCTGCATGCTCATCGATGAACCGGCGCAGGGGAGGGATATTGCCCTCAACTTTGCCAGCCGCTTTACCCATCCTGACGCCGAGGTGCTCTTTACCGAACTGGCAGACCAGATAGAACACTATGCCCACCAGTTCAAACCCTATGCCGACGCTGCCTGGGATGAATTTCAGCTCAACAAGATTAAAAAGGGCAAGGTCGCTGCAGGATAAAATGAATGAGGGTTACCTTTCCTCGCCTCGGCACCATGCACATCTTCTGCAAGGCCATTGCCGAAACAGCCGGCATCCCCTATGTGGTCCCCCCCGTAACGAGTCGAAAGACCTTGGCACTGGGGGTGAAGAATTCCAATGAGTGTATCTGTCTCCCCTTCAAGGTAATCCTGGGCAACTTTATAGAGGCCCTGCAGAGAGGTGCCGATACCATCGTCATGGTGGGGAGCGGCCCCCCCTGCCGGCTGGGACTCTACGACCTCGTACATAAAGTAATCCTCGATGACCTCGGGCTGCACTACCGGTGGCTCACCATACCCCCGCGTCTGACGTGGGCGGCATTGATGAAGAACCACGAAGAGACAAAGATCCTGCGCAAGGAGCTCACCCCGAAAAACTACCTCACCTTCCCTTACGCCCTCTACATCGGATGGCGCAAGATGCTTGCCACCGAACGGCTGGAGAAACTGGCCATGGCGGTGAGGGCACGAGAGATGGTCAAGGGAAGCACCCAGAAAAATCTGCAGCAAGCACTGCGGATGCTCGATGAGGCCGGAGGATGGCAGGAGATCAGGGAGGCGGTGCGAGAGGGGGAGCGGATCATTGGGATTACCGAGCAGGATCTGGGGCGCCGGCCCTTTCGGGTTGCCATTGTGGGAGAGCTTTACACGGTCATGGACCCGGAGATCAACGGCGGGGTGGAGCAGCGCCTCGGAGAACTGGGAGTGGCGGTGACGAGGAGTTCCTGGTTCAGTACCAATATCGGCCGCAGCCTCGGAGTAGGAAGGGAACAGAAGGAAGAACGCCTCCGCTTCTACCAGTCCTCTCTGGAATACCTGGGCTGCGATGTAGGGGCGGAGTGCAACGTCTCCGTAGGGGAAACCATCATCAGGGCCCGGGAGGGGTACGACGGGGTTGTCCACCTCATGCCCTTTGCCTGCATGCCCGAGACCACCGCCGCCGCCGTCCTCAAACAGGTGAGTAAAGACTACCACATCCCCGTCCTGACCCTCACCCTCGATGAACAGGATGTGGAGAGCAGAATCCAGACCCTCTTGGAGGCCTTCGTCGATATGCTCTTGTGGCGCAGAGACAAGGGTGCAGCGGCGGCATGAAAAAGGGTGACAACCAAAAGGTGGGCCTCACCACCACCATCCCCGTAGAGATTGTCTTCGCCGCCGGGAAGGTCCCCGTCGACCTGAACAATATATTCATCACCAGTCCTCAGAAAGAGGCGTTCATTGCCAAGGCCGAGGCCATTGGCTTCCCGCGGAATACCTGCGGCTGGATCAAGGGTATCTACGGGGTGACCCTCGAAGAGGGGATCAAGGAGGTGGTAGCGGTCACCCAAGGGGACTGCAGTAACACCCACGCCCTCATGGAGGTCCTCCAGACAACCGGGGTGCGGATCTTCCCCTTTGCCTATCCCTATGATCAGGATCGTTACCTCTTGGCCCTACAGATAGAGCGGATGAGGGAGCACTTCGGTGTGACCAAGGCCTCAGTGCAGGAGGCCAAGGAGCAATTGGATCGGGTGAGGGGCA
>CAYHAB010000198.1:0-2626 GCA_964354505.1 uncultured Thermodesulfobacteriota bacterium | reverse complement strand
GTCAGGGGGGCGGGTGAAGTTAAAACATTCAGCAAATCATTGAATAAAAATCACTTGAATCCTGGAATCCTCGAATCCTAGGACCCTATTGTTTCATTTCTTCAAAAACACGGCGCCGGTGCTCGCCGAACTGACCATCTGCGCATAGCGGTACATGTAGCCGGACTTGATCTTCGGCTCCGGGTTTTTCCATGCCGCCAGTCGGCGTTTTATTTCCTCATCAGTGAGGCGCACCAAAAGCCTTTTTGCAGGTATATCAATCTCGATGATGTCACCGTCTCTTACCACGGCAATGGGCCCGCCTTCCGCTGCCTCGGGCGAGATATGTCCGATGGCAGCACCCCTCGTTCCTCCTGAGAACCTGCCGTCAGTTATCAGCGATACCACCTTGTCCATCCCGATGCCGGCGATGGCCGAGGTGGGGGCAAGCATCTCCCTCATCCCCGGACCGCCTTTGGGCCCTTCATAGCGGATGACGATCACCTCGCCTTTGGCGATCTTTTTGTTCAAGATAACCTTTAAGGCCTCTTCCTCGGACTCAAAGACACGGGCAGGACCCTGATTTTTGAGCATCTCCGAATCGACGGCCGAGGCCTTGACCACTGCCCCCTCAGGGGCCAGATTGCCGAAGAGGACGACCAAGCCGCCGGTTGGGTGATAGGGATTCCCCAACGGCCGGATCACCTCAGGATCGAGGATGGGCGCTGATTTGATATTTTCTTTCACCTTTTTCCCTGTGACGGTCAAGGCGCCGGTATTGAGCAACTTCCCCTTGGCCAGTTCTCCCATGAGGGCGGGGATGCCGCCGGCCCGATGAAGGTCCTGAAGGTGGTGCGGGCCCCCTGGGGAGAGGCTGCATAGGTGTGGTGTCTTGTGGCTGATCTGATTGAACATCTCCAGGTCAATCCGGAGGTCCGCCTCATAGGCCACAGCAGGCAGGTGCAGGGTCGTATTGGTGGAGCCGCCGAAGGCCATATCGACGGTTATGGCGTTGGCAAAGGCCGCCATAGTGAGGATTGCCCGCGGCCTTATCCCTTGCCGGATGAGTTCAATAATCTTTTTCCCCGCCTCTTTAGCCATGAGCGTACGGGCAGCATCAACGGCGGGAATAGTTCCATTGCCGGGCAGGGCTATCCCTAAAGCCTCTGAGAGACAGTTCATAGAGTTGGCCGTAAACATACCGGCGCAGGAGCCAGGGCCCGGGCAGGCAGCGTCTTCCAGATCCGAAAGCTCCTCAAGGGTCATCTGTCCCGCTGCTACCTTGCCAACTGCCTCAAAGACCGTGATGACGTCCGTCTCTTTACCCCTATGCCAGCCTGTGAGCATGGGACCGCCGCTCACCAGGATGGCGGGGATGTTCAGCCGCGTCATGGCCATCATCATCCCGGGGACGATCTTGTCACAGTTAGCGATCAGGACCAGTCCATCGAAGGGGTAGGCCATGGCCATGACCTCCACCGAATCGGCGATGAGCTCCCGCGATCCAAGGGAGTATTTCATCCCCTCATGCCCCATGGCGATACCGTCGCAAATCCCGATGGTGGAGAATTCCAGGGGAGTCCCGCCAGCCATCCTTATCCCTTCTTTGACGGCCTGGGCGACACGGTGCAGGTGGATATGGCCGGGAATAACCTCGTTGGCAGAGTTGGCTACGCCTATAAGAGGCCTGCCCAACTCCTCATCGGAGTACCCCATGGCCTTAAAGAGGGCCCGGTGTGGAGCCCGCTCCAACCCCTTTTTCATGGCGTCTGAACGCATATCTGCCTCCTCATCGTATCCCTTCTTCTTCTTCCTTGAGCAGTTTGTAGTCGATGCTATCCACCAAGGCCTGCCAGCTGGCCTGGATGATGTTCTCCGATACCCCCACCGTACCCCATCTGGCCTCTCCGTCCCTGGACTCTATGAGTACCCTGGTGACGGCCCCGGTGCCTTCCTGGGCAGAAAGGACCCTGACCTTATAATCGAGGAGCCGCACATTGGAAAGTTCAGGATAAAATTTCTCAAGGGCCTTTCTCAGGGCGTTGTCCAGGGCGTTTACCGGCCCATTCCCCTCTGCGGCCGTGTGTTCCACCTGATCGCCCACCTTCACCATGATGGTGGCCTCAGAAAGGGGTGGAGAATCATCACCCCTTTTCTCCACAATCACACGAAACCCTAGGAGATCAAAGAACTTTTTGTGGCGGCCCACCGCCTTCTTGATGAGGAGTTCAAAGGACGCTTCTGCCCCCTCGAATTGATATCCTTGGTTCTCCAACTCCTTCAAAGACGCTAAGATTCGCCTGGTCGTCGGATCTCCTTTTTGCAGCTTGATGTTAAACTCCTCTGCCTTGGCAAGAACATTGCCCTCGCCGGAGAGGTCAGAGATGAGGATCCGCTGCGTATTCCCCACCAGCTCAGGTCTGATGTGTTCGTAGGTGAGAGGGCTCTTGCGGATGGCGCTTACGTGCACCCCTGCCTTGTGGGCAAAGGCGCTGTTTCCGACATAGGGTTGATGTTTGTTATGGGAAAGGTTGGCCAGTTCGCTCACGAATCTGGACACGTCCTTGAGCTTTCGCAGATGATCATTGGTAAGGCACTGGAAACCCATCTTCAATTGGAGATTGGGGATGATGGAGCAGAGATTGGC
>CAYHAB010000197.1:0-3271 GCA_964354505.1 uncultured Thermodesulfobacteriota bacterium | reverse complement strand
TGCGCCACGGCATGGTCTTCGGCTACTCCACGCTGGCCGCGGACTCGGCCAAGACGCCCTCACCCCCCAAGGAGCTCCGCCAGGATCCGGGCTTTGCCCGCCACCTCACCCTGGGCTGGAACTACCGGCTGCCGGAGCTCGATGCGGCCTCGGCCCTGGGTCAGCTTGAAAGGCTCGATGACCTGGCAGCGAATAAGGTAGCGGACGTATCCCGCTTCTTTGTCACCCATGCTGCCGACTGCCTTGACCTCTTGGACATCCACAGCGGCGACGACGGCAACCTGTTCATAATCATTCTTTAAATAGTCATAGGAATAATACTCATTTTCCGATGCGCAGCTATAACTGAGCAGGGTACCCACGACACAGAGTAATAATAGCAGCCTTTTCATCTCGAACCCCTCTTGTATACGGTATTAAAGAACAGCTACAAAAGAGATAACATGCGCTTGCAGGGGTGTCAATAAGGCTTGCATAGCGGTAGTGTCCTATATGAAACTTGACATTCTCGGACAAAAGATGATAGCCTTTGATCGTTCCCAAAGCAGCGGGGAAGCTTATGCTTGGGGTTCACGCCATACCAGTACCTTCAAATCAAGCTGGGCTATCCCAGGGTCATACGCCTAGGTTTCACGCACAACCGCTATCCCTTCATAAAAATGATGCTGATCTATATAGATGCGTTAAACGGCGGAGGCAGAGGCGTCAAGAGCCCTGTGGACGAGTTGTGAATGAAAGACCAGGTGTGTTATACAGAAACCATATAACATCCCTCGCCGAGCAGCTCAACAGCCGTAATGCGTTGTTTTTAAAAGGCTTATGGCAAGTTCGGCCGTGGGGTGTTATATTGCAACTTTGCGGGCCAAGGGTGTTATAGAGAAACTATATATTCATTGTTAGGCAAAATTATCAAATTAACATTGGAGAATTAATATGTCGTTATTTTCCATAAAACCTAAGATCAGCTTAGAAAATTTCTGTCAAGATTTCTATGACAACTACATTCTAAATCAGGTAGTTGAAAAAGTTGATCTTAGCTCTGTATTTCCCGAATATGTAAAAAAAACCATTACTGAAGCAGATGGTGTTTTTGTTAATATTGATTCACAAAAGTTTGCAGACGAAATAGTGATTTTGCGATTTGAATTATTTGCACTTGCATGGTTGCATAAGTATAGAGACCGTTCTGCGGTTGCTCAAAGCATTTTTACAAGAAAATACTTAAACGATAAGAAAAGAGATGATATTTGGGATGCCATGGAGCACTATAATCAGGCAATTGCCCATTCTGTTACTGCCACTCCATTTATAATTCGTATGAGAATGGATTTATATGATGTCTATTGTGAAAAAGGATATGATTCCAAGTGCGTCGCGCGAGTCTTGAATCGAATGTTTTCTGAGAAAGCTTGGAATATTAAGAACACAAGTTATTTTCTCATTTTAGCCTTATGTCATCGGCTTGGTCTTGGTTATGGGTCTAAATATCTCGGACCAAATGAAAAAGCTCAACTTGAATTGCATGTATTCATTCATGGTCTTTATGATGGAGCAAAACAATCTTGTGAAGAGGTAAAGATAAATAGATAGTAATAAATTTTGCCTAACCAGCGGCTCAAGCTGACCGGATGAGCGTTGGTACGTTAAGCATGGCGAGCAGAGGTTTCGGTTCTTAATAATAAACATTTCTGCATGAACTTGTTTCGTTTAGTATATTTTGAAAATTATCAGTGCGGCAGCTTAGCCGCCATCCGTTGCGCTTGCGAGAAACCTATTTCACCATCCCGTGCTGATTCCCTGCTAATTTTCAAATTAGGACAATACCTGTATTTTTCCAGAAGTTGATATAACAGTCGAAATATGATAAAAAGGTCAGCGAGGAGATTGAAAATGGGGGGGATTGAGCCCAACTTCGATAGGTTGGGAGGTTTGGTCCCGGTGGTGGTGCAGGATTACACGTCGGGAGAGGTCCTGATGTTGGCCTTTATGAACCGCAAGGCCTGGGAGGAGACCCTGAGGACCCGTCAGGCCACCTATTGGAGTCGGTCCAGGAATGAGATCTGGGTTAAGGGGGAGCAATCGGGAAACCTGCAGGAAATAAAGGAGATCTACGTGGACTGTGATGAGGATACAGTCCTCCTCAAGGTGATCCAGCAGGGGGGAGGCGCCTGCCATACGGGACACCGCAGTTGTTTCTATCGAAGGCTGGAGGGAGGCGAACTTAAGGAAGTAAGTGAACGGGTTTTTGATCCGGAGGAGGTGTACCGGTGAAACTCTTGAAGCTTGGCATACCCAAGGGGAGTCTAGAAAAGGCCACCATTGAGCTCTTTAGGCGTTCAGGGTGGAAGATCACTATGGGTTCTCGGAGCTATTTCCCCTCCATTGATGACCCTGAGATCCGCTGCACCGTGATACGGGCCCAGGAGATGTCCCGTTTTGTGGAGATGGGGACCCTCGACGTGGGCCTGACCGGCAAGGACTGGATCTTGGAAAACGCTTCCGATGTGACAGTGACACAGGATCTGATCTACTCCAAGGCTACCCAGCAGCCCGCCCGTTGGGTGCTGGTGGTGGCGGAGAGCTCTCCTGTAAAGTGCATCGAAGACCTCAAGGGGAAAAAGGTCTTTACCGAGTTGGTGAATTTCACTCGCACGTATTTTGCCAAAAAGGGGGTACAGGTTGATGTGGAATTCTCATGGGGGGCAACCGAGGCCAAGGTCGTGGAGGGGTTGGCGGATGCCATCGTGGAGGTGACGGAGACAGGGAATACCATCAGGGCCAACGGCTTGAGAATCGTCGAGGAATTAATGACCACCTATCCACAACTCATCGCCAGCAAGAAGGCTTGGAAGGACCCCTGGAAGCGGGAGAAAATAGAACAGCTCGGCAGACTCCTCAAGGGTGCCCTGGATGCCGAGGGGATGGTCGGTCTGAAGATGAATGTCCCTAAAGAAAAACTTCAAGAGGTGATGGGCGTTCTGCCCAGCATCACCGCCCCCACCGTGGCTGACCTGTACAATCAGGCCTGGGTCTCAATCGAGACGGTGATGTCGGAGCTCGAGGCGAGGGAGCTCATTCCCCAGTTGATCAAGAGGGGGGCGGTAGGGATTATCGAGTACCCCCTCAACAAGGTCATCTAGCCCTTCTTCTTCAAGGCCACAAAGAAATTGTGATACTCATTGGCCTTCTGCCGTACGGTGAGTAAGAGGGTTTTTGTCTTTTGTTTCTTATAAAGCGCAATATATTTCCGGAAATCAGCCAGATTTTTGAT
>CAYHAB010000196.1:0-2928 GCA_964354505.1 uncultured Thermodesulfobacteriota bacterium | reverse complement strand
AGGCGGCCCTGACTATCGCCGAGACCGGACACCTCACACTCGCCACCCTGCACACCAACTCGTGTACTGAGACTGTCAACAGAATTATCGACGTCTTCCCCCCACACCAGCAGCCCCAGGTCAGAACCATGCTCTCCTTTGTCATCGAGGGGATCATCAGCCAACAGCTTCTCCCCAAGGCCAACGGAACAGGGTTGGCCTTGGCCATGGAGGTTCTGGTCCCCAATTCAGCCATTCGCAACCTCATCAGGGAAGATAAGATCCACCAGCTCTACGGGCAGATGCAGATTGGACAACTCAAGTTCGGTATGCAGACCATGAATCAGTCCCTCCTCTCCCTCTATGAGAGGGGGATCATCACCCTCAACGACGCCATGGGGAGGTCCCCCAACGTAGATGAGTTCCGGCAGATGTTGGGGGAGACCGCAGAAAAGAAGAAATGATTTAAAAGAAGGAGTTATCATGCCAAAGTACGCGTGGGAGGGGAGAATCCCTCAAGGAGGGTTCCGTAAGGGCGAGGTCGAGGGGCCCAGCGAGACGGCAGTCCGGGCCTACCTCAGACAGCAGCAGATCATCCCCACCAAGATCGTCGCCAAGGGGAAAGAACTCAAGATCACCCTCCCCTTCATGCAGGGGAGGGCGAAAAAAAAGTCCCTGGCGATCTTCACCCGTCAGTTGGCCACCATGATCGATGCAGGTCTCCCTTTAGTCCAGTCCCTGGATATACTGTCCAAGCAAGAGGAAAGCGAGACCTTTCAGGGAATCATCAGCACGGTAAAAAATGAGGTGGAGGCCGGCGCCACCTTGGCCGCGGCCCTGCAGAAACACCCCCGCGTCTTTGACAACATGTACGTCAATTTAGTGGTGGCGGCGGAGCAGGCTGGTACCCTCGACGTCATCCTCAACCGCCTGGCCACCCATATCGAAAAAATGGAGGCGCTGAAAAAGAAGATCAGAGCAGCCCTCGTATATCCCGCCATGATCGTAACCGTGGCCATCGGCGTCACCGTCGTCCTGATGGTCTTCGTCGTCCCGGTCTTTGAGAAGCTCTTCGCAGGCATTGGATCAAGCCTCCCCCTCCCTACCCAGGTCGTTATCGGCATCAGCAACATTTTCAAGCGCTATACACCTCTCGTTATCCTCATCATTGTGATCGCAGTCATTGCGCTGAGCAAATACTATAAAACGGAAGATGGGAAAAGGAAGATCGACGGACTTCTCCTGAAGGCCCCCATCTTTGGGGAACTCATAAGAAAGGTATCCGTCTCCAGGTTTGCCCGTACCTTGGCCACCCTGGTGACCAGCGGGGTGCCCATCCTGGAATCCCTCAATATCGTGGCCGGGGCAGCAGGGAATAAAGTGGTAGAGGAGGCCATCCTGAAAGGGCGGACGAGCATCAGTGAGGGACAAACCATATCTGAACCGTTGGCCCAGAGCGGCGTCTTCCCCATGATGGTGACACAGATGATATCGGTAGGCGAAACCACCGGTTCCCTCGAACTCATGCTCACCAAGATCGCCGATTTCTACGACGACGAGGTGGATATGGCCGTGGCCACCCTGAGCTCCATGCTCGAGCCGGTGCTGATGATCTTCTTGGGCGTGGTTGTCGGAGGCCTGGTCATCGCCATGTACCTCCCCATCTTTAAGATGGCCTCGGCCTTTTAGCCGAAGGAAAGAGATGGAACTGCAGCTGAAAAAATTAATCCTCTATCGACTCATCCTTACGACTATAACCCTTCTCATGGGGGTATTCTTTCACCTGAAGGGCATATCCGCCTTTTGGGGGCCGTATGCCTTTTTCTACTTCCTCATCTTCCTCGTCTACGCCATCACCATCATCTTCGCCCTCCTCATCCGGAAACGGAAGGTTAAAGACCTCTCATTTATGATCTACACCCTGACAACGGCGGATGCCTTGATCATCACTGGGATCATCTATATCACCGGTGGCGGAGCCAGTATCTTCACCCCGCTTTACATATTAGCAATTCTGGAGGCCGGGGTTATGCTGGAAAGGAAGGGCGGGCTCATGGCAGCCTCTGTCTGCAGCATCTACTACGCGCTCCTCCTCGGCCTGGAAAGCTACTGGGTGATACCCTCCCTCTCCCCCCGCCTCCCCTATCACAACATCGTCCTGCTATCCACCCTTTTTGTCTATATCCTGGCCTTCTATCTGTCCGGATACCTCACAGGCTATCTCGCCGAGGAGGTGAGAGAGAGAGGAAAAGAGCTGACCAAATCCCGAGAGGACTTCAGCCGACTCGAGGCCTTTAATCGCGATGTCATTCAGAGTATGCAGAGTGGCTTGCTGACCGTTGATCTGAAGGATCAGATAAGCTTCCTGAACAAGGCAGGGGAAAATATCCTGGGCATCAGGATCTCTCAATATAAAGACCGCCCCATAACCGACCTTTTCCTTGACTTAAATAAAGACTTTCACGAGGGGCTCCGCTCCCGTATGGAGACGATCTTTCAGAAACCCGACGGAGGGGAGATCAAGCTGGGACTTTCCCTCTCATCCTTGAAGGACCATCGGGGGAACAAGGTAGGGCAGATCATTATCTTCCAGGACCTCACCCTCATTAAAGATATGGAGGAGTCCATGAGGAGATCGGAAAAGCTGGCCACCATCGGGCAACTGGCTGCCGGCATCGCCCATGAGATCCGTAACCCCCTGGCCTCCATCAGTGGGGCCACCCAGTTGCTCAAGGAGGAAAAAGGGGAGGGTGAGAGCAGCCAGCGGTTGATGGAGATCATCCTTGCAGAATCCGGCCGCTTAAATCGCCTCATCACCGATTTTCTCCTCTATGCCCAGCCCCCGAAGATCAATAAAAAGAAGGTGAACATCGGTGACCTGATTGATACCACCCTAGAGGTCTTCTCTCGCTCTCCCCAATGGACCAAAGAAATTAAGTTGGCCAAAAT
>CAYHAB010000195.1:0-13233 GCA_964354505.1 uncultured Thermodesulfobacteriota bacterium | reverse complement strand
GAGCGAGTTGTGGCCCGAATCAAGGTCGAAGAGTACGATAGCAAGCCCCTGCCCAAACAGCCGGAACATGCCTATCTCATCAGTCTCAGCGCCCGTGTCAGACACCTGACCGAGAAAATCCAGAACAGATCTTGACTTTTTACCACGATGATATGGCAGGGAAGCTTGGTCACGCCGCGTAATTTTTTAGCGGCGATGGTTATCGTTGCTTGCTCATAGCTCTCGTAGGAGTTTTTCCATCTGGGCCTTCATTTGTTGCACTTCCAAATACAATTTTTTTACCGCGGTGATCTCCCTCGTGGATGCCCTCAGTTTCTTGAGAAGGCTATATATGATCAATATAAAGATCCTATTGCCGGCTTGAGAATATTCGCTGATGAATTTGATTAGATTATTCCTGTGTATTCTCATGATAAGTGAAGGTCCGGAACTTTTCACGTTTGCACTTCTGAGTTCGGTCAGAAAAAGGGCGGACTCCCCGAATATTTCACCTTCTTCGAGGTCGTAAATATAGAAATCGTTTCCTTTGTCACGCGTAGAGACGGCAACAGTTCCTTTAATCAAGCAGTATAAAAACTGGCTGACATCATCCTGCGAAATTATTACTTCACCATTTTCATACTCCATGAGTTCTGATCCGTTGAGAAAGGCAAAGAGGCCCTCCTCTGACATATACCGAAACAGCACATTCCTTTTAATCAGGTCTACATAGTCATGATGGTCTACTGTAACAGCCATTGCATCATCCCTCCTTCAAGGGTACCGGAAATGGCAACAGACCTTAACTTTGGCAATAAGCTAATTTAATTATCATTGAACACATTCTTCAAAAACGGATAACATATACACTATTAGATGTCAATATGGGCATAATTTATTATGAAAGGGTCTCTATGCCGTGATAACGAAATTCACACCTCGAATTCTGCTACCACGATGGTATGGTCTGACGCCTTTTCCGCGAGTCTCGGGTTCATGTCTATAGAGCAGCTTATAGATTGATCCGCCAGGTGAGGAGTGGCCAGGATGTGGTCCACCCTCCACCCCAGCCCCCGTTCCACGGCCTTAGGGACGCGGTAGTCGAAGAAGGTATACTGTCCGGTTTCCCCGCCGTGGCGTTTTCTGAACACATCCACGAGCCCCCATGACTTGATTGATGCAAGGCCTTCCCACACCTCGGGGTTAAAACAGACATGCCCCAGGAGTCTTTTTGGGTTGTGCACGTCGATCTCCTCCGGGGCCACATTGAGGTCGCCGCACCAGATGAGGGGCTCCTTGGGGGAGTGATGTCTGACGAGGTACTCCCTTAGGCGTTTGAACCACTGGAGCTTGTATTGGAATCGGGGGTTCTCCCGCTCATATCCCTGGGGGACATAGGTGTTGATTACGGGTATTCCTGAGAAGACCCCGCTTATCAGCCGAGCTTCGTCCGCGGGCCCCTCATCGTCCAGGCCGAAAGAGACCTTCGTAGGCCTCTCAAGGGATGCTATTGCCACCCCATTATATCGCTTCTCCCCCTTGAAGACCACGTGGTACCCTGCGCCTTCAAACTCCGCGGCGGGAAATTTTGCGTCCTCCACCTTGGTCTCCTGCATGCAGAAGACCAAGGGACGGTTTTTCTCTAGCCAAGGTATGATGATGTGGAGACGGGACCGTATAGAGTTTACGTTGTATGTGGCGATCTTAAACCTTACCATCCGCCCCCCATAGTTTATCGGGTCATTTTAGCATGAACTGCTCGAGGCTGTCTTGATTAAATGGGTACAAGGGAGGTTCAGGCACTTGAAAAAGCAATAACAGATATAATTTATTGACGCTCTGTCACTATAATAGGTGAATTGAAGGGCGGTTGTTACCGTGCCATGTAAGGGGCTGGAGGGCTTAATGGGACAAAGATGTTTAAAAATTGTTCATAACGTAGAAAGGAAGCAACCCAATCGTCCAAATGCATTGTTAAGAAACCACAAAATTAATGTAAGGCCTTGATATAATTTGATTTTTTAATAATGCCCTTAAAATGGGCATCACTGCGTAACCCCTATAATCTCCAACGGTTAAGGGGCTTTTCCCTTGGGTTTTCCACATCTTTTGAACATATATAGTTGATTTCCCCGGTTCCCGTGAATGGGTTTAAGATGCATTTTTTCATGGTTTTTTACCATTCACCTTGATAAAAGCGATCTTGTTGCGTATATATATGGTGAGGTTACCATGTCCATCTCATGGAAGGAAGAATGCGGTATCTTCGGGGTGTACGGGTACCCTGAGGCGGCGAACCTGACCTATCTCGGCCTCTATGCCCTTCAACATCGAGGGCAGGAGAGCGGGGGTATTGTCTCCTCTGATGGGAAGGGGCTTTACGCCCACAAGGAGATGGGCCTGGTCTCGGAGATCTTTAACCAGGATGTCCTCAAAAGGCTCCCCGGACGCAACGCCATCGGTCATGTCCGTTATTCCACGGCTGGAGCAAGCCATCTGAAAAACGCCCAACCCTTTGTCTTCGACTATTCCAAGGGTGGCATAGCCATCTCCCACAACGGCAACCTGGTTAATGCCCAGGACTTACGAAATCAGCTGGAGCGAGAAGGTGCCGTCTTCCAGTCTACCATGGATACCGAAGTGATCATCCACCTCTTTGCCCATGCTGCTGTCGGCTCTATGGTGGAGCGCATCATCGCCGCCTTGAAAGAGATTAAAGGAGCCTATTCTCTCCTCTTCCTCAGCGAGAAAGAGCTTATTGCCGTCCGGGATCCCCATGGGTTCCGTCCCCTCGTGCTCGGCAGGGTCAAGCAGGGGTATGTGGTAGGGTCGGAGACCTGCGCCTTCGACCTCATCGGGGCCGAGTTCATCAGGGAGATAGAGCCTGGTGAAGTCCTGAGGATAAATGAAGGGGGTATCCAGTCCTTCCGCCCCTTTCCTACGGTGAAACACCAATTCTGTATCTTTGAATTCATCTACTTTGCGCGCCCTGACAGCTACATGTTCGGTCACAATGTATATCAGGTGCGCAGAGAACTCGGCGTTCAACTGGCGGAAGAGCACCCTGTTGAGGCCGATGTGGTAATCCCCACCCCTGACTCCGGCGTCCCGGCAGCCATAGGCTTTGCACACCGGTCCGGTATACCCCTTGAATTGGGTATCATCAGAAACCATTATGTGGGCAGGACCTTCATTGAACCAAGAGAGGCCATCAGGCACTTTGGGGTCAAGATAAAACTGAACGCCGTCAAAGAGGCCATCAAAGATAAAAGGGTGGTAATCTTGGACGACTCCATCGTACGCGGCACCACCGCGAGGAAGAACATGCGGATGATTAAGAGCTCCGGAGCCAAAAAGGTGCATGTGCGGATAAGCTGCCCTCCCATCAACGCCTCCTGCTTTTACGGAATAGACACCCCTACCAGAGAGGAACTCATCGCCTCCTCACATTCGGTGGAGGAGATCAGAAAGTTCATCGGTGTCGATTCTCTGGGGTACCTCAGCCTGGAAGGGCTCAAGCGTTGTGTGGCCCCGCGGGAGGACGAGTTTTGCTATGCTTGTTTTACCGGGGAGTATCTCCTAGAACCACCCCACGATAACGCGCAACTCGATTTCTTCATCAAAGAGGTGTGAGATGGATGAGAGGTCGCGTCTCCTTAAGATCATCCGGGAGCGGTCGTATGAAGAACGTGAAGTCACCCTGGCCTCCGGCCGCAGAAGCACTTTTTATATCGACGGCAAGCAGACCACCCTCGACCCCGAAGGGGCATACCTGGTAGGCAAGGTCTTCTATGGGATGATCAAGGGGCGGGCCGAGGCCATTGGCGGCCCCACCCTGGGGGCAGATCCCATCGTAGCCGCCGTGGCCCTGACCAGTTATCAGGAGGGTGACCCGATTGCCGCCTTCATCATCCGCAAGGAGCCCAAGGGACACGGGAAGGGACTCTGGGTTGAGGGGGACAAGGCCCTCAAAAAGGGTGCCCAGGTCGCCATCATAGAAGATGTGGTTACCACCGGAGGCTCTCTCTTGAAGGCCATCAAGATCGCCGAAGATCACGGTCTCAAGGTGGTTCAGGCCTTGACCTTGGTGGACAGGGAGGAAGGGGGCAAGGAGCAGTTGGCCGCGGAGGGATATACCCTGGAGGCGGTATTCACGCGGAGGGAAATCGTCGGGCGATGAGAGGGTCTCCTTCTCCGGGGGAGGTCCTGCAGGAGATCAGGAGCGACAGCCGCTCTGGGGCGGCCCAATTGGCCCAGAGGGGAGCACAATTGCTCCTCGACGTTCTCAAGCAGGGGAGGGTCGAGGAGGTCAGGGGCTGGGGAAAGGCCCTGGTGGATGCCCAACCTGCCATGGCCCCCATGGTAAACCTCGTCAATCACCTCTTTCAGACCGTCGAGTCATTAAAAGATTCCCACGCGATAAGAGAGAAGGGTAGGGTGGCTGTCCAAGGGTTCTTGGACGGCCTCATTACGGGAGCAGAAAAGATAAGGGGGCATGCCCTCTCCCTTTTGAAGGGGAAAAGGGTTGTCATGACCCTTTCCTACAGCTCTACTGTCTTGGGAGTTTTAAGCCATGCAACATGGATCGAGGTCATCTGTCCGGAGGGGCGTCCCCTGTGTGAAGGCCTGAACACTGTCAGGGAGTTGGGTGAGAAGGGGATCAAGGTAAGGTTTGTCGTGGACTTCGCCGCCCTCTCCCTGGTGGGCGAATGCGATCTTGTTATGGTGGGGGCTGACTCGATCACCCCCGCAGGGGTCGTGAACAAGATCGGCACCTATGGTCTTGCCCTGGCTGCCAGGGACAAGGGGATCCCCTTTTATGTCCTGGCCGGCACGGAAAAGTTTCTCCCGCCGCCTTTCTCCCAGAATTTACGGATAGAGCGGAAGGATCAAAAAGAGATCACCCAGGAGACCCTCCCTAATAGCGTAGTGGAGAACTTTTATTTCGATTTCACTCCCCTTGACCTCATCACGGGTGTGGTGATGCAGCAAGGGGTGATCTCGGGGAGCGAGGTGCGTGAGCATTTGGAGGGGATGAGGATTAGCGAGGGGTTAAAGGCGCCATGACCACCTCTTAGGTGGTTATCGCAGGGGGGGAGCAGTCTGGCTTGATTCTTTGATTTCTCTGACATACTGAGAGACCACGTGCGCCATTGTGCGAAATAAAAAGGCCGTGATAAAAGCACGACCTTTTTTGTTACAAAGGGTTAGCGGTGGACGAACTTCACTTCATCTTCTTTTTTGCCTTCTCCATGTTCGACGATGCCATCTTAAATTGAGAGGGGTATTTCCCCAGGGTGTAGACCTTCAAGCTCTCTTCAAAGGCCCTGACCGCCTTGTTCAGATTCGCTTCCTTATCATTGACCCCTGCCAGGGCGCTGTAGACATTGCCGAGATTGTTCTGGGCAGCAGCATAGTCAATGGGATATTCGCGCAAGGTGTATACCTTCAAGGCCTCCTTAAAGGCCTTTACGGCCTTGAGGAGGTTACCCATCTTGGCCCTGACCTCTGCCAGGGTGCTGTAGGCATTGCCGAGGTTGTTCTGGGTGGTGGCGTAGCCCAATGGGTATTGTTTAATAGTTCTGATCTTCAGGGCCTCCTGAAAGGCCGTGATGGCCTTGTTTAGATTATTCTCCTTATCTCTCACCTCGGAAAGGGTACCATAGGCAGCTCCCAGGTTGTTCTGGGTGGCAGCATAGCCGGCAGGGTATTGCTCACGGGTGTATACTTTCAGGGCCTTTTCAAAGGCCTCGAAGGCCTTTTTGAGGTTTTCCTCCTTATCCTGAACTTCGGAGAGGGCCCTATAGGCATTGCCGAGGTTGTTCTGGGTGGTGGCATAGTCAGAAGGGTATTTCTCCAGAGTTCTGATCTTCAGGGCCTCTTTGAAGGCCCTGAAGGCCTTGAGGAGATGCGCCTCCTTATCCCTGACAAGCGCCAACTTATAGTGACAGATGCCTTCGCTATTTTTCACATTGGCATAGAGTTCCGGGTCTTTTTTCGTCAACTCCTTGCTTGCGGCAGCAGTATATATCGCCAGGGCTTCCTCGGCCATATTCTTTTCCAGCAAGCTATCGGCACTATTGATGGAGGCCACAGCTATAGCCCGGTAAACGTCTTGCCCTCTGTGCCCAAAAAAATAGAAGAGGAAAACGCCTACTATAAACGCCCCGATAATGCCGCCGGTTAACCCGATAAACCACGGGCTATATTTTGTCCTTTTCACGGTGCGCGACTTCTTTTTTTTCTTCATAAGTGTGCAGCCTCCTTATAGGATGGATTTTACCGGGCAGCGCCCCACAGGGCCTCAATATTTCTGATCCATTAAAAAATATCATATAGGCCCACGTTGGTCAACAATAACATTCCTCATTTCATTTCTCCCCCATAATCGAGTATGGCCCGCTGCCGCAAGAGATGATCTGCCAGTACGATGCTGACCATGGCCTCGCAGACAGGGGTTATGCGGGGGATGGCCGATACATCGTGTCTCCCGCGAATCGATATGGTTGCCGTTTTTCCGTGGACATCAATGGTCTGTTGGGTTTTCCCGATGGATGGGATGGGTTTACAGGCCACCCTGATCACGATCTCATCGCCGTTGGTGATCCCTGCGAGAATCCCGCCGGCATGATTGGTCATAAATCCATCCGGAGTGATGGGATCATTGCACTCTGAACCAATCATCCTGGCTGCCTGGAAGCCGGCGCCGATCTCCACACCCTTCACCGTGCCGATACTCATGAGGGCCTTGGCGAGATCGGCATCGATTTTATCGAAGACCGGTTCCCCCAGACCCGGTGGGCATCCTTTGACCAGGATCGCCACAATCCCGCCGAGGGATTCCCCTGCCCTGTGTGCATCATCTAACCGCTTCTCCATACGTTGCGCTGCCTTCCGATCGGGACAGAGGAGGCTGTTTTTTTCGATCTCGGTGAGAGAGATCTGTTCTGCAGCGACACCCCCTAACTCCTGAGTGTAGGCGATGACCTCGATCCCTTCGCGGGAGAGCACCTTCTTTGCGATGGCCCCGGCCGCCACCCGGGCAACCGTTTCCCTCCCGGAGGCACGGCCGCCTCCCCGGTGGTCCCGGATACCGTATTTTTTGGCATAGGTAAGATCGCCGTGTCCGGGTCTGAAGATATCCCTGAGCTCTTCATAGGCCGTGCTGTCGACATCCCTGTTTTTTATGATGAGTGAGACGGGGGTCCCGGTGGTTTTCCCCTCAAAGGTACCGGAGAGGATTTCGACCAGATCCTCTTCTTGTCTGGGGGAGTCCGCGGCGAGTTGCCCCGGCCTTCTCCTCCTCAATGCTTCCTGGATGTCCGATTCCGTCAGATCGATTGCGGGGGGGCATCCGTCCACCACCGCACCGAAGGCCTTTCCATGAGATTCACCCCAGGTGGTGACCCTGAACAGGACACCTATTGAGTTACCTGACATAGTTGTTCCTTTCCATATTCCGCTGCGAGGCAGTTAGGTCATGCGAGACCTCTGTTTATTGAAAAGGTAACGGGAAAGCACGGTGCAGACCTCATCGGCGATTGCATCGATTCCTTTCCCTGACGTATCGACGGTGACATCAGCCAACTCCTGGTAGAGCGGTCTCCTGCTCTCGAGGATCTCCGTTGTTTCCTGCTCCAACCCATCGCTGGAGAGGGGCGGCCTTTGTGCACCGCTCGCCCGATCTGTTCTTATCCTCTCGACAATGGTCCTGACATCGGCAGTGAGCCAGACGCAGAGCGCATTATGCCTCAGCACTTCCCTGTTTTCGGCATCCATGATCGCGCCGCCGCCTGCCGCGATGATTGCATCTGCCAACGAGGGGAGTGTCTTGATGAGCGCCCTTTCCGTTACGCGGAAGGCGTCCCATCCTTCTTCATCGACCATCTCCCTGACGGTCTTGCCGGTATGCCTCTGGATGAGCTCGTCCGTATCGTAGAAGGGGAATGCCAATCGCTCCGCTATTTTTTTCCCCACCGATGTCTTGCCCGTACAACGATATCCGATTAAGATGATGTTCATCTGCCGTACAGTTTTTTCAGTTCTGCCCAAAAGTCCGGGAAGGATTTGTTCACGCAGCCTTCGTCTTGTATCTCGATGCCGGGGATTGCGAGCCCGAGGACGGCGAAGCTCATGGCGATGCGGTGATCATTGTACGTCTCTATCACCGCGCCGTGGGGATTGTTTCCCTCAATTACGAGGCCGTCGTCCCGCTCTTGTGCCGTTACCCCTGTTTTTTTCAGTTCTGTTGCCAGTGCCTTCAATCGATCGCTTTCCTTTATTCTGAGATGGGAGCAGTTGGTGATGATGGTTTTGCCGGGCCGCAGGGCGGCCAGTACCGCAAGGGTAGGGACCATATCGGGCATTGCCCCCAGATCAAAGGTATATTCACCCGAGGTCAGCTGACCCCCCACTACCTCGATCCAATCCTCTCCCCTCATAACGCTGCAACCGAGCCTTTCCAAGATGGGGAGAATCCCGATGTCCCCTTGGAGGGTCTGGGGATTGATATGCCGGACCCGGACCTTTCCCTTACACAGGACCGCAGCCAGAAAGAAATATGAGGCACTGGAGGCATCTCCTTCGAGTCGGTATCGACCCCCTTTATATCGCTGGCCACTTTTCACGCAATAACGATGGTGAGGTTGTTTGATCACCTCCACCCCAAATGTCTTCATCACGTCTAGGGTCATATCCACGTAGGGGGGCGATGGAATCTGTCCCTGGATCTCGACGACGGTATCGTTCTCGGCAAAGGGGGCGCAGATGAGAATAGCAGAGATATATTGACTGCTCTCAATATTCGTAAAGGTAACTGTACCACCCCGCAGGCCGTCGGCACGGATGATCACGGGGGGGAAGCCGTCTTTATCTTTGCTCCGGGCATCCACCCCCATGGCGGTCAGGGCATCCAGGAGGGGTTTGATGGGCCTCTGACAGAGTCGAGGGCTTCCGGTGAGGGTAAAGGCGCCCTGGCCCAGGGGAACCAGACCGGTGAGCAATCTCATGGCGGTTCCATTGTCCCCCACGTAGATCTCCCTCCCCGGGTTCTTGAGGTGGCCGCCGGTCCCGCTGATAACCATATCCGCCTCTTCGTATTGGATATCCGCGCCGAGTGATTGGAGGGCCTCAATCATATATTCCGTGTCGTCGGCGATCAGGGCGTTTTGCAATGAGGATCTCCCCTCTGCGAGGGAAGCGATGATCAAGGCCCGCTGTGTGTAGCTCTTGGAGCCGGGTATGGTCACTGTGGCGTTGATGCCTTTGATCGGTTTAATTTCCATCGAGTTCTTTTAGTTTATCGAGGACGACCTGTTTCATAAACTCCCTGGGTGGTTCCTTCCCCGTCCATATCTTTATCTGCTCAGACCCCTGGTGGACGAACATCCCCACACCATTCAGCGCCGTGCACCCCGCCGCTTTGGCGTCCTTTAATAATTGTGTCTGCATGGGGTTATAGATGCAATCCATAACCCACCTGAAATTGTTGAGGACTTCTTTTTGAAGGGGTGACTTTTCCCGCTCGGGCGCCATCCCGACGGGGGTCGTATTGATCAGGCAGTCCGCGCTGATATTCCCGATCTCTGAAAGGGGGTAGAAAGGGCAGCCGAACTCATGAGCCATTTCTTCGCCTCTTGCGGGGGTCCTGTTAACGACCAGAGGGATGCCTCCGTTTTGCAGGATACCGAATACGGCAGCCCTCGCCGTCCCCCCGGCCCCCACGATGGCAAAGGTCTTTTTTTGAATCTCCAGGGATTCTTCTAGATTACGGACAATGCCGATCCAGTCGGTATTGTAGCCTTTGAGTCTGCCGTTGTCATCAGGCAAAATCGTATTGACGGCGCCTATCTTTTGGGCATTGCTATCTACCTCATCCAGATAGGGCATCACCGCTGTTTTGAAGGGGATGGTGATGCTGACACCCCGAAGATCGAATTCCTTGATTCCCTTGATTGCATCCGCCGGGCTTTCTACGCAAAAAGGGCAATAGTGGGCATCCATCTTCATCTCTTTGTATGCGGCGTTATGCATAAGCGGAGAGAGGCTGTGGCCGACGGGGTTGCCAAAGAGGGCGAAGATCACGGGGGCTGATTTCTTCATAGGGGTAACGGTCCTGATGGGATTATAAGGGGTTCAGCGTTCCTCCGCACCTGCGGCACCCAAAATCTTTTGGATCTGTCTCATCTCCTCTATGGTCAGTTGTCCCGGTGCCGATTCCCCCCCTTTTTCCAATGAGGCATAGCTCCAATAAGAGCCCAAGAGGGGGGCCATGACCCTGCTGATTCTACCCTTCTCCCCCATACACAAGGCGATGATTGCCCGGCCTTTTGCCCGTGCATAGGGGATGAGCCTGAGCACCCTCAGATTGTCATCCACGGTGTGGGCAAGGGTGACGATCTTGACAATATCGGCGCCGGTCCTGCTGCACCTATCGAATTTCTTTAGTAATGCCTTCTCCGTAGGGGTTCCGTTGAAATCGTGAGAGGAGATGATCCATTTCGTCCGGGCATGATACTTTTCGATCTGCGCCACCAGTTCGTTCAGCAGATTCTTTTCCGTACCGGCCTCAATGTCCACATAATCAGCCCCCAACGCCACGGCGTCTTTCAAAAGATTGATCCTTTCGCGCTCGGTGCCGGGGAAAACGCCTCCTTCGTCCCCGCGCCTGTTGGTGACCAGAATCTTCGTCCGCTTCCCGTTCATCAATTGTTCCAGATCGACATTCCTGATCTGATCGATTCTCAGCTCCAGGATGTCGGCCAGCGGGGAACTCTTCTCCATCTGCGCCAAGGCGGCTTCATTGGTCCTGGCGACAATGGGGATACAGATCATCATGGCTCCTCTCCCACGGGATAGGAGCCCAGGACCTTTAATCGGTTGGCTACCCCCTCCACATCCGCCAGGCATTTTTTGGTCTTGTCGTCATCTCGGTGACCGAAAAAATCTACAAAAAAGAGATTTTCTCCGGTCCAATCCTTCAGGGGGTGCGATTCGATCCGCGCGAGTTTGAGCTCTTCCCTGGTAAACGGCTCCAATGCCTGATGCGGGGCACACGACGCATGGGGTATGGTGAAGAGTACAGAGGTCTTGTCTTTTCCTGTCGCCGCGCTTGCACCCCTGCCGATAACGAGAAATCGCGTCGTACTGGAGGGATGGTCTTCGATCCCCTCGGCGACGATCTTGAGCCCATAGGCAGCTGCGGCCATATGGCTCCCGATAGCGGCGCCTTCCCGATCCTTGAGGATTCGCTCGATTGCGGCTACGGTGTCTTCTATCTCGATGAGGGGGGCGTGAGGGAGGTTTCTTTTCAACCAGCCCTGACACTGAACAAGGGCTTGAGAATGTAAGTAGACTCGCTTGATCTCCTCCGGCTTTGTGCAGGAAGAGATCAGGCAGTATGAGATCCTGAGAAAGATCTCCCCCCTGATATTGAGCGGCGTTGCAATCAATCTGTCGAGGGTTGTCTTAACGGATCCCTCCAGGGAATTTTCCACCGGCACCACCCCCCATGAAATCCTACCCTTTTCCACTTCATCGAAGACGTCGGAGATCTGCGTCTGCGAGTAATAAAGGGCGCCCTTGCCGAAATGCGATTGGGCAACCACATAACAAAATGAAGCCTCCGGCCCAAGGCAGGCGACAGTCGTCGGCTCCTGGAGGGCCCGGGATGAAGAGATAATCTCTCTGAAGATATCTTTCAGGGCCTTCTCCGGCAGGGGACCTTCATTGATCTCTCTGATATAATCATAGACCCTACTCTCCTGGGATGGGTCATAGATCTCCCGGCCCTGCGCATTTTTTGTCTCCCCCGCCTCGATGGATAGCCGGGCCCGTTCATTGAGGAGTTTGACGATCTCCCGATCCTTCTTTTGCAACCGCTCTCTAAGGTCTTTAAGAGATGTCTTTTTCATTCTTTTGCTCCCGCGATGAGGGCCAAGGTCCTATCAGCTCCCGTTTCCATCATTTGCCCGCAGATGTGCAGGTTGGTCTGGATATGTTTTGAGGGCCCCCTGCACCCTTGCTCCGTGGAGGGCTAAAACAATGGTATCCGTGAGGGTAATATAGCGTCTTGTCCTGTAATACTTGGTGAAGAGCAGGTCCATGCGATGTACTATATCCTTCCCGATATAGATCTCCTATGAGTATGGCATTTTTTTATCAAAGAGAAAATAAAAAATTATGGGGAAAAGGTAGTTGAAAGAGAAAGGGGTAACGGGTTCGCACGTTAATTGCCAAACCCATTGCAAATTTGGGGAAACCAAGCCTTATTGACACCTCGTAGCGCCTGTGCTATGTGTTCATGAGGATCTGTTCAGTAATTAATTTACAATAATGATTTCAAAACGATTGAGAGATGACCGGCATGGGAAAGTTATTCTTGACATTGTGCGTCTTGATCGCCGTGCTCGGCTGTAGCAATACAGAGAATAATGAGTATTATTCATATGAGTATTTAAAGAATGATTTCGGCCAGGTTGCAGTTGTCGCCCACGTTGATGCCCAGGAGGTCAACGCAATTGACAGCATCGGTGAAGGCGCTGCGGGATACGTGCGCTACCTGATTCGCGGTCACGTGCTCGAACCTTTTAAGGGGGAGATAAAAAGCAATCAGGCGCTTGAATACTATTCCGTGGCTGAGAAGGGGTATAACCCTGAAAACTACCGGGGCAATAAGATCGTATTTCTCAACAAGGTATTCGACAAACAAAAAAAGGAGTGGGTGCTCAGTGAATTAGAAAACTCCGCCCGCCCCGCCTCAAAGGCCATAATCAGCACGATGAGGAAGATTAAGGGACACGCTGAGGGCACGTAAGGTCCGATCACCCACTGTAAAACCTTGAGAATAACTTACCTATGATTACCGGCTTATCTTATTACGTCTGAGGAAATCCTGTCCCCGATTTTAATGTTGCGGCTGCCGGCATAGCCGGCGTTGACCTCCAGGCAATACCTTGCCGACCGCTTTGAGGTGTAGGAAGGGCATGGATCAGACGTGCAGGGGTGCATGGTTGTGATGTCCGTTATGACGAGGTCAGAAGAAATGAATATCATGTCGAGCGGTATAAAGGTGTTTTTCATCCAGAAGCTCAAGGGCCTTTCTTCCTGGAAGATGAAGAGCATGCCGCTGTCCTTGGCAAGATGTTTTCTGTACATTAAGCCCATTGCATGATCAGAGGGTCTCTTAGCAACCTCCACCTGTACTTGATAATCACCGGAAGCTGAATGTATGACAAGGGTCGGTTGCTTTTGTGC
>CAYHAB010000194.1:0-4078 GCA_964354505.1 uncultured Thermodesulfobacteriota bacterium | reverse complement strand
GTGGCTTTAACAGGGGCAGGGATGTATGTAGAGAGCGGGATTGCTCCCTTCCGAGGGAAGGGTGGATTGTGGGAGAAGTATGATCCTGAAGAGTATGCGTATATTGATGTCATGAGAAACAATCCTGGTAAGGCTTGGATTTTATTGAGCGAAATGCAGAAGGAAATTGTCAAAGCAAAACCCAACCCCGGGCATCTAAGCCTTGCTGAATTAGAGCGCATGGGCTATTTAAGCTCTATCATTACCCAGAATGTCGATGGCCTCCATCACGAGGCAGGCAATAAAAGCATCATTGAGTTTCACGGCAATCACCGATGGGTGGTATGTATGCAGTGTGGAAAACGACTCAAGTGCACCGAGATATCTTTAGAAACGATCCCCCCTCGCTGCGAGTGTAAGGGAGCCTACAGACCTGATGTCGTCTTCTTCGGCGAAGCCATACCCTATGAAGCGCTTACCCTCTCTCACAAAGAAGCCAAATCCTGTAAGGTGATGCTGGTAGTTGGTACCTCTGCGGTGGTACAGCCTGCAGCGAGCATGCCAGCGATTGCCAAATCTTCTGGGGCAACCATTGTAGAAATAAACGTAGAGCCTACAGAGCTCACCGCACATACCAGCGACTATCTGATCAAGGGAAAGTCGGGGGAAGTTCTGCCCAAAATTGTAGATAGGATAAAAAGCGACGCAGCAAACCTCTCCTTATAAGCCTTTTTATCTCTACGGTAGCAAGAGGTAGCAGCCAATGGCGTATAAAATAGGCTGGTTTTCAACAGGTCGTGGCCCTGGCTCCCGAAACCTCCTTAAGACAGTCATGGACAACATTGAAAATGGTACTATGCCGGCACAAATCTCTTTTGTCTTTTGTAGCCGCGAGCAGGGAGAAGCCGAAGGGAGTGACCGCTACCTTAAAATGGTAGAGGAGTACGCTCTTAATCTCATCTCTTTTTCCTCCCGTAAGTTTAAACCAGAGATGAGGAAACAGGGCAAGGAAAATCCGACTCTCATGAAGCAATGGAGGATAGCGTACGATAGGGAGGTGATGGCCCGGTTGAATCAGTATCACTCTGACCTCATTATGCTTGCCGGGTATATGCTAATAGCAGGAGAAGAGATGTGTGAAAAGTATGACCTTATCAACCTCCACCCCGCAGCGCCAGACGGGCCGGCGGGGACTTGGCAGGAGGTTATCTGGAAACTTATCGAGGCGAAGGCTACCCAGAGTGGAGTGATGATTCACCTTGCTACCAAGGATTTAGACAGAGGGCCCCGCGTTACCTTCTGTACCTTTCCCTTAAGGGACGGTGCCACAACCCCTCTGTGGGAGAGGCATGAGCGAAAACTTCGCACTAAAAGATTAGCCCACATTATAAAGGAAGAGGGTGAAGACAATGAGCTCTTTAGGGAGATTAGGAAAAGAGGTGTGGCGAGAGAGCTCCCGCTCATTGTCCACACCTTAAAAATCTTTTCAGAGGGAAAGGTGCGCATAGAGAATAAGCGCCTGATAATAAATGGGCAGGTACAGGAGACACCTTATTGCCTGACCGAACGGATAGAGGCATTCATTAAAGAAACGGGATAGCATGGCCCAGGCTTTAATTTCCCTTCTTTCGATTCTGATTTTTCCCTGCGTTCATGGCGGGGCGTAGTCATCTATAACTTTTTTAAGAGGAGCATAGAACAATGGAAGGCAAGGATATACACGCGGACGCAGAAAGGGAGTATGGTGTGAAGCTTGAGGAAGATTTTAATAAATACCTTAAAGGGATAAGAAAAAAATTGACCCAGGAGGAGCTCAGGGGAAAAGTCATAACGTTTTTAGATGAACACAAGATTTGCACCCTTGCCACTTGTTCGGGCAACATCCCCCGCTCCACCCCTTTACGCTATCGAAATAAAGGGCTCACCATCTATATCCTCACTGAGGGAGGCATGAAGGTAAAGAACATTATGAAGAACCCTCAAGTGTCGGTGAGTCTCTATGGAGACTACTCAGGTTTCCACTCGGTGAAGGGGCTTCAAATCTGGGGAAAGGCTACGATTATAGCTCCTGACGATAGGGAAAATTACCTAGAGGCGCGAAAGATTATGAATGTCGAGGAGAGGGAAGATTTGAAAAAATTAGGGGTCACGATACGACCGGATATGAAAATAATAAAGATTGATACGGAACGGGCACGGTATCTAAATTTTACGGAAGGAATTCTTAATCAGATTTTAACCGTCAAGGAATAAAAAAAGAAAGGGGGGTTATTCCCTCAAAGCCCCAGGCGTATCGAGTCGTAGTTGTCTTGCCCTCGCTTTTTTAGTGATCTATTTTTTCTCTTCCAGTCAAGTTGTTTTAGAATCAACATTCCTCTTTTTCTCTTTTCATATTTTGTATCTACTATTTTTTCACTGAGCTTAACTCTACTACCATACATGGATAATCGCGGAAGGATGAAATCGTTAATGTTACCAAACCAATCTCACGGTAGATATCCACCTTAATTCTACTTTTGCCTATTGCAAGTATCTGTCACTATTTAACTCGGGATGCTTACCCCAACATGTTGTGTCAACTCCCCACCAGGAGACTTCTATGCAGATTATTATAATTCACAAATCCCATTCTGTACTGATAATTTTAGCGACCCAGACTATCCGTTTGAAGCCTATGTAAAAAGGCCTTTTAGAGAAGACAGGTGGGGTTTAAATCAAATCCCGTTATCAGCCTTACAATATACCGCTCGTTTCTTCCTTCCCCACATCTCTTGTTTTTCTTAAGAACGTAACACCTAACCCATTAGCATATCTTGTTATAACTTTTACCTTGACGTACAATAAGAACTTTCATATACTTCTCCCATCAAAAAGCAAGTTCTTATAAAATTAAGAGGACACAAAGGGGAGGTACAGTTAAGGCATCTAACTTATTGATAGTTAGATTATTCTCTGTGGTTAGGTTTTGACAATACTTGATTCAAAAGGAGGAGGTGTAACATGAAAAAATTTTTGTTTTTAAGCGGGTTAATGATTTTCCCATTCCTATTCTCTTCGGCATTAGCAAATGCAGCGGAAAAAAAGATTAGCATTGAACAGGTGTTTGTGACAGATTGCACTATGTGCCATAGTGAAGCAAATGCGAGAAAGATTCATGGTACAAGAGACGAGATAAGCAAAAAGATCGCGGAGATGCAGAAGAAACCCGGCGCCAAGATTTTAGACGAGGATGCGCAAAAGATCGGCGATTTCTTATTTGATCCTAATCGAGCTGTCTTTGAAAAAAAGTGCACGCAATGTCACACCATGGAGAGGATTTCACAAATCCACGCGAAAGGGGTACGGGCTCAAGAGATGCAGAAAATCGTTGACAGCATGTGCAGTAAAAAAGATGCTAACATATCCCCGGAAGAGAAGCAGGCAGTTATTAACCATATTGGGAACTACTGTACGATAAAGTAAGTCTTGTCAGGCGACAGAGTTCAGGCAAGAGTTTTTAAGGTATAAAGCTTCAGTAAATTTTCACTCTTCGTGTTCTGTTGCCCCAAAGTCATGGTATAGAAAAAAAGGGATCACTGAACGGAATGCCTGTTGCGTGGTCCCTTTCCTTTTTGCGTGGCAGGCCTGGCAGCAAGGGGTGAGTCAATGCCGTCTTTACAGGCACCGCCGAAGTGCTGGAGCATGTCGGCTTGGGTAGTTAGATCCTTGATATCAATTGTCCGAGACTAATCATCGTGGTAAAGCGAGGAGAATCTTCCATGTTTCTAATTCTAAGACCGTCTAATGTAAGACCCTCCAAAGTGTAACATGCCTATTCAAACATGCTTAGAGTGAATGGGATGATTTCTGAAGGTTAGCTACCATGGTCAGAGAATAGTGGAAGACCGAAATCTTCAACATTACCAAACCAATCTCACAATAAATATCCACCTTAATACTACTTTTGTCGATTGCAAGAAGTGTATGTAAAATCCTTCCACTTTAGCACTACAATATATTGTATCTGAGGCTTACCCAATTGACCAAAAGAAGCCACCTAAATCTCATTTGTATAATTCCATAACTCCGAACACCTAATCCGATTTTAACCGAACTGCAA
>CAYHAB010000193.1:0-2746 GCA_964354505.1 uncultured Thermodesulfobacteriota bacterium | reverse complement strand
CCCCTTGTGGGACAAAGATCGAACTAAAGTCTTCGCCTAAAGGCGATGGTTTTGCTCCCTGAATGGGACAATAAAACATGGACGGATGCAAACGGAGAGTATTAAAATTTCCCTCTTGGGAACGGTCCGATAGGAGATTCGCTTCGTGAACAAGAGACGAGTGGTAGTCACCGGTATGGGTGCCGTAACCGCAGTGGGGAACGATCTTCCTTCCTTCTGGCAGTCCCTCAAGGAGGGGCGTTGTGGAATCAGGCCCATCACCATCTTTGACACCTCAGCATATCGCAGCCACAATGGCGGCGAGGTAGGTAGGCTCTCACCAGAGAAGCATTTCACCCTGAGGGATTTGCGGAGGTTGTCCCGCTGCGATCAATTCGGGATCATTGCCGCCCGGGAGGCGATGAATGCCGCAAGCCTCAATAAGGAGGAAATAGATCGGGAGCGATTGGGAATTATCTTAGGAGCGGATTCCGGGGGGATCTTCTCGGTGGAAAAGTACTTTCGAGCCATATACACCCATGCCTCAAAAAGGCCCTCCCCCAGCTTGCTGCTCTCTTTTTCCCTTGCCACCACCACAGACCATATAGCAGAGGAGTTCGATCTGCGCGGGCCTCGAACTACCACAGCTACCGTCTGCTCCTCAAGCTCCGCGGCAATCGCCTTCGCCTACGACGCCATCGTCTCAGGGACGGCAGATCTGATGATTTCAGGGGGGAGCGATTCCCTCTGTGAGGTGACCTATGCCGGCTTCAATAGCCTCAGGGCTATTGACCTGGAGGTGTGCCGTCCTTTCGATAAGAACAGGCAGGGTCTCTCTTTGGGTGAGGGGGCGGGAATCCTGATCCTGGAGGAACTGGAACATGCCCTGGCAAGGGGCGCCCGAATATGGGGTGAGGTCCTAGGGTACGGGATCTGCGCCGAGGCCTACCACCTTACGGCCCCCGAACCCTCGGGAGAAGGGATCGCCAGGTCCATTAGATTGGCACTAGAAGATGCGGGGATCGCCCCCGAGCAAGTGGATTACATCAACGCCCATGGGACAGGGACCCCCTTGAACGACGTGGTGGAAACAAGGGGAATAAAGATGGCCTTCGGCAAGAGGGCCTATGAGATCCCCATCAGTTCCATCAAGTCGATGATCGGGCACTGTTTGGGATCAGCAGGTGGGATCGAGGCCGTCGCTACCCTCCTCTCCCTCAACGAGGGGATCATCCCCCCCACCATCAACTACGCCACCCCCGACCCGGAGTGCGACCTCGACTACACCCCCCATGAAGCCAGGAAAAAAGAAATACACATTGCCATCTCCAATTCCTTCGCCTTCGGGGGGAACAACGTCTGTCTCGTGTTCAGCAAAGTATAGATATCAGCGGAAGCCTGTAAGGCATTTTGAGAAGTGTCTATCTACTTTTTCAGTTTATAGACATAAATTGTCCTCCCCTTTCTTCCGGAGGAATGGCGGAGGATGAGTTCCAACTCCCCTCTCTTCTCAAAAGGAGCAAAAGACTCCATGATTTCTTTACCCTTCCCCTCTGTGACCAGATAGTCCGCCTTCTCCTTCCTCCCCTTTTCCACGATCTCCTCGGGGGTAGCCTCGGGGGGAATGAGCACATATTTGCCGTCTGCATAGTAGGCAACCCGGGGGTCTTCGGTCAATAGCAAGGGCTGGGGAAGCGCCTGCCCTCGTAACCACAGCCCCACCTCCTTGTAGCCGATCTTATCCGCTCTTTGGGGCTTAAGGGAGAAGGATACCATTGCTCCTACAATGATCATCACGGGTATAACGGCCGCAAGCCTGGGATATCTCGTGAACCTCCGATCGATCAGCTCCCGCATCCTTACAAAGCCTAAGCCGGCCCAGAGATACAAGAGGAAGATAGCTGGGAGGTGATATCTCCCGGATGCATATAAATTGGGGAAAAAGATGACAATAAGCACCGCCATCAAAAAGGCGAGGTATAAACCCTCGTCGCTGACCTCTTTGGCCTTCACCCTGCACCAGAGACCGAAGCCGGCGAAGGGAAGGGGTATATAGTATGTCTTTTCTATGAATCGATCGACGATATAGAGGATTCGTTCTCCAATCCGAGAGAGGGTTGGCCAGTCATATACGAACCATCGGTAGAACATAGCTTCTATGAGTTTATAGGGTTTTTTTGTGATTAAAAATTCCCAACCGACTAGTACCAGCATAAGGAAGATCAAGGTAGCTCCAGCAACCGCAATGATTAACCAGCGATAGCGATATGCTAATTCTTTTTCCCTCGTCCTCCCGCGGAGGACCCCATACCCCACCCAGAGCGCCAGTGCCACCAATACAACCAAGGAGATGACGCGGGCTAGGGCCCCTCCTACAGCGAAGACTATCGTCCAAATCAACCATCGCCCTTTTCCCTCCTGTAAAAACCTCAAGGAGAAATAGGCTGAGGAGAAGAATAAAAAGATAACAAGCCCCTCTTGCAAGACATCCACTGAACTATGCAGCATCAGGGGGTTGCTAAGGTATAATATCGTAGTCCAGAATGCGGGTTTTGAGCCGAAGAGGGACTTCCCGATCAAATAGAGGGGGAATATAGCCAAAAGGCTGAAGATGATGGAGATGATCTGGCCGGAAAGCTCGAAGTTGCCGGTTATATGGGAAAGGAGGGAAATCAAAAATGGATACAGGGGGAGCTTGGGTTGGAGCAGGGCCTGGAGATACTCACCATGATAAAAGAGCTTGGCTACCGGTATATACTGGAAGGCC
>CAYHAB010000192.1:0-2710 GCA_964354505.1 uncultured Thermodesulfobacteriota bacterium | reverse complement strand
CCTGCGCCTTCGGAGCGGATGTTGAACAGATTTATGGCAAGATAACTAAAGAAGAATTATAAGTTATGGTTTTTGTAACACGCGTTTATTTAATCCAACACGTCACGCTATGCAAGCGTGTGCTTCGGTCAGTTGAGATATGGGTTAGCGGCCTCTAGGCCAGAAGATATTGACAAGGGCCGCGGCAAATATCGTAATGTCCATCCTGTCAACCGAATGTATATTCTGTAATACCTGTATTGCTACCTGCCCTGAGAAGGTCCTGGCATCCTCCTTTCATTTCGATATCGGGGGGAAGGAACACATACGGCGAAGAGGAACAATAGATGGATTTTTTTGTCTCCTCGCATATACGCCTTTACAACTCTCTTTAAACGCCTTATAATTTTTTTAAGTCATTATGATTCGATTCTTTGTCGCTATATGATGGGAACGAGGTTTTTGATAATGTTGAAAAAGATAGGTATCCTTTTCGTTATCATATCCACCCTTCTGGGTTGTAGTATCAGACCCGAGATCTCTGTTCAGCAAGGGGTGCCGCAACCGGTTGATGAGTTTCGTCTTGTCGATAGGTTAACCATCTCTGCCATTGGCGATATCATGGTCCATGGCGCACAATTAAAGTCAGCATGGGATTCTGAAAACCAGTGTTACAATTTTGAGCCTGTCTTCTCCCATGTCAAAGATATCCTCTCGGCAGCTGATATAACAATCGGCAATCTGGAAACAACGTTACCCGGTAAAGAAAAACTTTACTCCGGTTATCCCAGGTTCGGCACACCCGATGCCATCGTTGCAGCCTTACAGGGCGTTGGGATAGATATAGTCACCACGGCCAACAATCACACGTGCGATCAAGGCGAGCAAGGGTTGGTCAGGACAATCAAAGTCTTGGATGCGTACGGCATACGGCATGTTGGAACCTATCGTGACAGAGAAGAATATGAAACCCAGCGCATTCTGGTTGCCGAACGCAACCATATCAGGATCGCTTTGCTCAGTTACACGTACGGCGTCAATGATATGCCTATTCCCGAGGGGACGTACGTAAACATTATTGATCAACAGCTGATGGCGCAAGACATCGGGCTTGCCCGGACAAAAAATCCTGATTTTATCATCGTTCTAATGCACTTCGGCACGGAATACCAGCGCTATCCGGATGAGTCGCAAATCAGAACGGTTGCCTTCCTCTTCCATGAAGGGGTTGATATTGTTCTGGGAAGCCACCCCCATGTTTTACAACCTTATGAACTACAATCTATCACGGATAAGTACGGAGATAAAAGGCCGCGTCTTGTGATTTACTCGTTAGGGAATTTCGTATCCAATCAGAGGGATCGTTACCGTGACGGGGGCATCATTTTTAACTTCACCTTACAAAAGCATCGCTCCATCAATAAGGGCACAACGCTGAATATAACGGATGTGCATTATATACCTACCTGGGTCTATGCCCACCATACAACAGAAAAACAACAATTTTATGTCTTATCAATTCCGCAATATCTCAAGAACGATCAACTCCTGCAATTACCTGATAACGCATATCAAAAAATGGTGACCTTTTACAAGGACGCACAACTACACCTGCAACCCAGCCAGATACAGGAAAGGAAAGAGCTCAAATCCCAACTCATCAAGGGGAAATAATAGATATATGCTTTTGGTCAAAGAAGAAGTTGAAATTTTTTCCTAAAAATTTCTTGTGCGCGCCGCTTATTATCATCATGATAAGCTTTGAATAATTTCGATAACCGGCCCCCAGAGGAGCCTTTTTATTGA
This sequence comes from uncultured Thermodesulfobacteriota bacterium, assembly GCA_964354505.1. GTDB lineage: Bacteria > Desulfobacterota > B13-G15 > B13-G15 > RBG-16-54-18 > RBG-13-52-11. The sequence continues at coordinate 925 of CAYHAB010000192.1, read as the reverse complement.
CCGAGGGATATAAGTAGGTTAGGGAGCATGGTTATGTCTTTATTGCCCTGTGAGATGATGCGCATCGGCATCAATGCAGGGTTATTCTCCTTCTGCATCCTCTCTTATCCAGGGGGCCTCTCTTATGGGGGATGATCTCTGGTACAAAGGCGGCCTTCGCTTTGAGTGCCTGCGGTGCGGGAGCTGTTGCACAGGATTTTCCGGCACGGTGCGTGTGAGCGGTGAAGAGATCATAACATTGGCCAAACGTCTCGATCTCCCTGAGACAGAATTCCGGAATAACTACACGCGTCCTATTGGGGGAGGAGCCATCAGCCTCATCGAGAAAAAGAACACGGACTGTATGTTTTTTGATGAAGAACAAGGGTGTGCGGTGTACGCTGATCGACCCCGTCAATGCCGGACGTGGCCATTCTGGCGTTCAAATGTCTATGCACCTGAGCGGTGGAAACGGGAGTCAGCGAGATGCCCGGGGATGAACCAGGGAGAGCTTTATAGCAGTGAGCGTATCAAGCAGTTGAGTGAGGACGACGGAAGTTCAGGCATTGTTTCGTGAACTGATACATGATGCCTCTGTATGATCCGATATGAGCTGGCCGAGGATATCGGCGCCGAAATCAACATGATCATTCGCAAGCTCGATATGACCCACATAGACGGGGCCCGGGTCATCTGTGTCAGGAGCAGGGGATCTGCCAGCAGACGGACACTGGCCCGCTGCCACGGGTTGCCCAAGATCATACAGCTTGCCCTCAACATGCAGCCTCACTATATCATTGAAATCATCTCCGAACAATTCGACAGGCTCAGCAAGGAGGAGCGGACGAAGGTGCTTATTCACGAGCTGATGCACATCCCCCACTCCTTTGGCGGCGGATTCCGCAGTCACCGCCCCTACGTGACGAAGAAAAAGGTAGAGAAGATG